>NZ_JBEGDB010000495.1:0-2878 GCF_043638955.1 Bradyrhizobium sp. 31Argb
GCTTCCTCCTAAAAGAAAGCCTTGAATCACGTTCAATCTGATTTGAGAATCCCAAGAGTCCACACGGCCTAAGGCCTATATCCTGAACCTCACGATCTCGCTCCGCCAAGAAATGGCGCCCCGAGGCGTGCAGGTCCAGGCCGTGCTTCCGGGCGCCACCCGCACCGCCTTCTGGGGTCCCGCCGGCGAGTCCCTGCCGGCCAAAATGGTGATGGAAGCCGAAGAGCTGGTGGACGCTGCGCTCGCCGGCCTCGACATGGGCGAAGATGTCACCATCCCCTCGCTGCCGGACCGCGCCGATTGGGACAGCTTCGATGCCGCCCGCAGCCGCCTTGGCCCCAACCTCTCCCGCCAGCATGCAGCGGCTCGCTACGGCCAGGCAGCGTAATCCGGACCTCTCGCACAAAAGAAATGAACCGCGCGGTGGAGGCTGGACGGCCTTCCGCGCCAGACAATGGAGACAGCAAATGACCACTTTCACCCAACGCCGCGTGCCCACCGCTGGCGGGAACATCTATGTGCGGGACTATGCCGGTAACGGCCCTGCCTTCGTGATGCTGCACGGCTTCCCGGATAACGGGCACATCTACGACGATCTCATCCCGCACCTCGTCGCCGGCGGCCGCCGGGCCATCACCGTGGACTTCCTCGGCTTCGGCGCCTCCGACAAGCCGGAGGGTGCACAGTACAGTTTCGCCCAGCAGCGCGGCGACGTCGAAGCGGTGCTCGATGCCCTGCAGCTCGACCGCGTTGTGCTGGTCGGCCATGACGCCGGCGGGCCGGCCGCCCTCAACCTAGCGCTCCTACATCCCGAGCGCGTCGCATCCGTCGTGCTGATGAACGTCTTCTACGGCGAGGCGCCTGGCCTTCTCGTGCCGGAGTTAATCGAAATTTTCTCGCACAAACCGCTGCAAGCGCTGGCGCACCATTTCCTGGCGAGCCCGCAGCAATTCGCCTGGCTGATCGAGTTCCAGCGCCAGTTGCTGCTGGGCGATGCGGCGGCGGCAGGCCAGACGCGCTACCAGGAATTGCTTGGGCCGCTGATCGACGCCAACTTCCGCCAGCAGCCGAGCGCTGCCGTCGCATTCGCGCAGATGACCAGCCAGCTGAAGGACGAGGTTGCTGCAAATACCGGGCGTATCGTGGCGCTGCGCCGCGCGGAGGTGCCCGTGCAGCTCATCTGGGGCCGCAACGACCCCTACCTGCATCTCTCGACAGCGGCGTTCCTCCAGGCTCAGCTCCGAAAAGCCTCGCTCCATGCGCTAGACGCCGGGCACTGGCCGCAGATCGACGCCGCCGAGGAAGCCGCCCGCATCATGCTCAATGCCTGATTACAAGCGACGCCCGGTCCCTGGTGGCCGGGCGTGCGCTCCCTGATCGCAGGAGACTCACCATGAAACGAACGCTGTGGGCCGCACTTGCGGCCGGACTGGCCTGGACAGCCGCCACCATGCCTGGCCAAGCGCAGACTCAGCAATACGCCGCGCCGACCACCCGCATCCTGGCGATCGGCACGATCACCCCGGGCCCCAGCCTTGCCTCCGTTCGCGCCATTCTGCCTACCGAGGTCCGCGGGACTGTGAAGCTCTATCTGGCCGGCAAGATCGAACAGTGGTTCTCGCTCGCCGACCGGAACGGCGTTGTCTTCCTCCTCAACGCGAAGGACCCCAAGGAAGCCCATGCGATGCTGGAAGCCCTGCCGCTAGGGCAGGCGCACCTCATGCAGTTCGAACTCCTGCCGCTCGCCCCCTCGCACCTCTACGGCAGCTCCCTGGCGTCACAGACGGCTCTCCATGACCGGGGCATTTTGCCTGACGCTCGAAGACTTATAGCAGCGGCCGAATGATGCTCGGCCGTACCCTCAGGAGGGTGAAATGACCGACGCCGTAACACCGGTTGCGTCCGCAACGCAGATTTCCGACAAGCTCTTCATTGCTCCCCAGCCGGAGCTCGGCGCCTTCCCCGATCTTGCCGCGGCCGGTTTCAAGGGCGTCATCAGCAACCGGCCGGGCGGCGAACACCCGGACCAGCCGAGCCCCGCGGCTGAGCAACAGGCAGCCGAGGCGGGAGGCATGGCCTTCCATTTCATACCCGTGACTGCAACGACGATCACCGAAGCCGATGTGCGGTCCTTCCAGAAGGCGGTGTCCGAGAGCACCGGCCCCGTCTTCGCGCATTGCAGAAGCGGTATCCGCTCCGCGAACCTGCATGCCATCGGCGAGGTGCTGGATGGGCGCCTGGCCCGCGAGAATCTGCCCGCACTCGGCGGGCAATGGGGCGTCGATCTTTCGGTTGCCGCCCAATGGCTGGCACGCGAGGCTGAGCGGCGGACGCGCGTAAAGGGCTTCTTCGACCCGCGCACTTTCAGCGTGCAATATGTCGTGTCGGATCCTGCGACCGGACAATGCGCGATCATCGATCCCGTCCTGGATTTCGATGAAAAATCGGGCTCTGTCGCCACGGTGAACGCCGATGCCATCCTGCGCTACGTGGCGGAGGAGAAACTGACCGTACAGTGGATTCTCGATACCCATCCGCATGCCGACCACTTCTCCGCCGCTCACTATCTGCATGAGAAGACCGGCGCGCCGACCGCGATCGGCGCACATGTGGTCGATGTCCAGCTTCTGTGGCAGTCCATCTACAACTGGCCCGAGCTTAAGACCGACGGCTCGCAGTGGGATCATCTTTTCGAGAACGGCGAGCGCTTCACTATCGGCTCGCTCGACGCGCGCGTTCTCTTTTCACCAGGCCACACGCTGGCGTCGATCACCTACGTGATTGGCGACGCCGCCTTAGCCTCGCATTGCCTCACCAAGGATGTTACCGGAGAACTGACCGTCAGGATTGGGGCGGCGATACCGAATCGGATCGGTGT
>NZ_JBEGDB010000496.1:0-2812 GCF_043638955.1 Bradyrhizobium sp. 31Argb
TGCGCCAATACTGGATGCCGATCCGCTACGCACGCGCCCGCTGATCACTGCGGACGTGGGAGCTCTTACCGCTTACAGTCAACCACGCGAGCTGCAGTAGGCCGATTGGGCCGTGGATCTACTCGCATACCAGGCACCCACCTGTTCTTCTGCTGCTCGATAGGTGACGAAGCCGCGGCCTGGCCCAATCGTCCTAGCAACCCGCGGACGCGACTGACATATCGACCCGAGGGCGGTAGTGCTTCTCTCCGCCTCCCCAGAACTGGCGAGCTCTCAATCGGAAATCCGTGATGCTGTAGACCTGGACCCATGGGCAAAGAAGCGTGAGCGTAGCACGGTTCGGCCCTGCGCTTATGTCACAGGTGCTTCACTGGTGGACTTGCGAAGTTAGCCGCGCAGCGGTTCCCCAGCCCTGCATGTCGGCCGCCCAGGTGTCGCGGACACACATTTCAGTGTGTGGACGGAATACAAGACACTTAGATGCAACTTCGGCAGTTGAGGTGCATCGCTCAACGACGCCTATGCACGTCCGCCTGAATGAGACCGGAAGGAGCGTGCCGACGAACATGCCCCGAGCGCGCGACTGTATTGACACCCGTGGGCGTCCTTCTCAACGGTGAATGCGACGGAGCTTCAGGGGCGTTCCCTTATGAAGGGATCCGCGGCGGTACTTTAACGCGATTGGGGCACGCCGTGCACTTTGACTGGCTGAGCTGCCAAGGCAAGCCGCTATCTCGAGGCCGTACTTTATCCATTGAGGTCATCAGGGGTGATGCGGGCGTATCACAACCGCCATTCACCTTCCATCTAGGTGAGGATGAGGGAAGTATTTGCAGCGCCAGCGACGATGGAATTCTTCAGCCAATCTGAGGGCCAGCCGCTGGCTAAAGGACGGCGCTGAACATAGCCACCTGGATGCGCCCAACTGCGAACGCATTGTTGCCGCCGTGGCGGCACGAGAGGCGATCGGCGTCCCTTGCCCTCTCTTATTGTTACCACTCGTGTCCGGTTGAGGACATTGATGGCAGGAATCCGACTACGGCAGCGAAATCATTCCACGCGCACCGCCGCAACAGTAGTCTTTCTCTCATCAAGCCTCGCCCAGAGCACTTTTCGCGTGCGGCACACAGATTGCTGGTATCCGTCCGGTGAGGACCCGGGATACCTGACCTTGCGGAGTTCCGTGTTTAAAGTGGATGGAGCAATCCGTCGGATCTTAGCGTGTCAATCGCTTCGGCGAGAGTGAGGCCGCGATGGAGGCAGAACCATTCTCCGGTGTGACGGTGCCACTGGATGTCGAAGCGATCACGGCTGATCCAGTCGAGGCGAGCGAACGGGGCGTCAAACTCTTCGCCGAGGTTCTCTAGAAAGCCGGAGCGGTAGCGTTGAATGAAGCGATATTTGGTGCCGTGCCACTTTCCCAGGATATCGACGGGATAGTTGAACTGCGTCGGTCGGATAGTGGGCAGGAAGCGGGGCTTCAAAAAGTCGTCGATCAACTGCTGGCAGGCGGCCGTCACCGCCAATTTATCTGCCGCGGACAGACCGCTCGCTCTCATGTGTCCTCTTGGCTCACGCTGCTTCGACATGATCAGGCGTTGGCTTTCGCCAGTTCCAGGGCAGAAGCTCGTCCAGCCTCTGGATAGCATGATCATTGATGCGCGCGAGCACGTCGGCGAGCCAGGCCTGCGGATCGACGTCGTTGAGCTTGGCGCTGGCAATCAGGGTGTAGATGGCAGCCGCACGCCGGCCGCCTTCATCGGAGCCGGCGAAGGTCCAGTTTCTTCTTCCTACGGCGACGGCCCGTAGCTCACGTTCGGCGGCATTGTTCGACATGCAAAGGCGCCCGTCATCGAGGAAGCGGGTAAATGCATCCCAGCGGCTGAGGCTGTAATTGATCGCCTTGGTCGTGTCGTTGTTTTTGGAGAGCTTGGCGCGCTGCTCACGCAGCCAAGCCTGCAGCTCAACGACCAGGGGGCGACTGCGCTCCTGGCGTACACGCAGACGCTCTTGCGGCGTCAGACCGTTAATCTCGCGCTCGATGGCGAACAGGGCATCGATGCGCTTGACCGCCTCGGCTGCAATCGGTGCCTTGGTGAGCCGTGCGAGGTCAAAGAACTTGCCTGCCGTGGGCCCAGCACGCCGCCTCGACGATCGGGCCTACTTTGCGACTGGCCGCGTAGAGTTTGCTGAAGCCCCGGTAGGCGTCGGCCTGCATCAGTCCGGCATAGCCTGCCAGATGCTGTTCCGGATGCTCACCGCCACGATCCGGCGAGTAGAAGAACACCGCCGCCGGGGGATCCGGTCCGGCAAATGGCCGGTCGTCGCGCACATAGGTCCAGAGCCGGCCGGTCCGGGTCTTGCCTTTGGCAAGGACCGGCACCGTGGGGTGAGTAGGCCGGAGGGATTTCACCTCCGGCCTCTCGCAGAACCAGGGCGTGAGGCTCTCACCTCACCCGGCTCCCATCAGGCAAGCTTGTCGCCAATACCGAGTTGCCAGTGAGCAAAGAGTCTGCGGTTCTCGCGAGCGATCTTCTCCAGGAAGATACGAGCGCGCCCCAACCGATGGCGGAAGCGCTTGTACTTTCGCTTCAACCAGATAGCTATTGTTTGGTTGATGTAGCGGGCCATCGGATATAGCGCCGAGCGCATGTATTGCCCATAGTACGCGATCCACCCCCGAACTATCGGGTTTAGTTCGCGGGCAATGTCGTCCAGCGCGCATTGCCTCACCCAGGATGTTACCGGAGAACTGACCGTCAGGATTGGGGCGGCGATACCGAATCGGATCGGTGTCGCCGATGGCAGGACG
>NZ_JBEGDB010000497.1:0-2806 GCF_043638955.1 Bradyrhizobium sp. 31Argb
CAGACCTGAACGAAACGAGAATTGTGTTACCCATGTCGTCGGTTTGAAGTGTTACCCATGTCGCCGGTTGCTCAGGGGAGTTGAACGTCTTGAAGCCGCATCTGCAAAGCACTGTATTCACGTTACTTGAGCGCCAGACGAGCCAACGAGAGATCCAGCGGCTGACGGGGATCGACCGCAAGACGATCCGGCGCTACCAGGCGATTTTCGCGTCCGGGCGAGCGGCGGAGGCAAATTCCCCCGGGGTGACCGCCGGCTCCGAGGCCGCGGATGGCCAAACTCCCCCACCTCCGCGACCGCCGGCTATCGGAGCGAAGGCGGCCGCCAGGACGTTTGATTTCGCCCGCTCAGCCTGCGAACCGCATCGGGAATGGATCGAACAGCAGGTCCGTCTGAAGCGCAATGCGCAGGCGGTCTACCAGGATCTGGTTGACCAGTTCGGCTTCACTGCCAGCTACGAGAGCGTCAAGCGTTTCGTGCGTGCCCTGCGCCACATCGATCCCAAACAGTTTGACCGTCTCGAGTTTGCCCCCGGCGAGGAGGCCCAGGTCGATTATGGCGAAGGCGCGCTGACCCGTGATCCGAACAGCGGTCGTTACCGCCGGCCGCGCCTGTTCGTGATGACCCTGCGCTACTCGCGGCGTAGCTTCCGGCGGGTGGTCTGGAAGTCGAGCCAGCAGATCTGGGCGCAGCTCCCCGAACAGGCTTTTCGATACTTCGGCGGCGCCGCAGTTATGTCGTGCTCGATAATCTCAAGGAAGGCGTCGTCACGCCCGACCTGTACGAGCCCGAGCTCAACCGGCTCTACGGCGCCGTGCTCGCGCATTACGGCGTCGTCGCCGATCCGGCGCGGGTGCGGGACCCGAACCGCAAGGGGACCGTGGAGAACGCGATCCAGCACACCCAGGGCACCGCGCTCGCCGGGCGGCGCTTCGAGTCCCTCGAAGCTCAGAACAGGTTTCTGGAGCACTGGGAGGCGAACTGGGCTTCCAAACGCATCCATGGCAGCACAAGGCGTCAGGTCGAGGCCATGTTCCAGGAAGAGAAGCCGCATCTGCGGCCATTGCCTGCGACCGGCTTCCGTTACTTCTCCGAGCTCGTGCGCACCGTCTACGATGACACCACCGTGCGGGTGGACCACAGCGACTATGCCGCGCGCCCCGCGCCGATCGGCAGTCAGGTCGTGGTACGGCTCTACGAGACGACGATCGAGATCCGCGACCGCAGCACCCAGGCGCTGCTGCGCGTTCATGCCCGCGCCGCACGGCCGGGTTCGCTCGAGCTGCCGGACAACGAGCGCCCGTTCAATCCATCCCGTCAGACCGCCTTCCTGCTGGCAAGCGCCGGCGACATCGGACCGCAAGCGAAGGCGCTCTGTCAGCACCTGTTCGACACCGAAGGCCGCGTCGGACAACGCGCGATGTGGGGCATTGTCGGACTGGCGAAGAAGTATCCCGCCCGGCTCGTCGAGCAGGCCTGCGATCACGCCGTACGTCATCACATCCATCGCTACAAACAGGTGTGCGCCATCGTCGAGCGATTGTTCGAGCAGGCGCTCGAGCGCCTCGATCATGCACCACAACTCACGCTGCCGCTGACGCAGGATCATCCTCTGATCCGTCCTGCGGACGAATACGGCGAACTCTTTCGCCTCGGCGCCCAGAACCGTGCTGCCAGCAACGAGAGCCGGCTAATCAACAACGGCGATGATCAGCGTGCAACAAACCGCGCTCGCGTCGCCTCCGCAACCCCGGCCAGCTCCGACGACGCGAGCGCTCTCACCGAGACCTTGATTGCCGATCAACTCAGCCTTTCAACCTCCACAGGAGCTCCTTCCGAATGACCATGACCTTGACGGAAATCGATCGCTGCCTACGACAATTGCGGCTGTCGGGCATACGCGACACGCTCGAGACCCGCATCCTGCAGGCCCAGGGCGCCAGCCAACCGTTCCTCGAGACCTTCTGCCTGCTCCTGCAGGACGAACTCGATCGTCGTCAGTCCCGTCTCATCGCTCGCCGCTACCAGCAATCCGGGCTCGAAGAGAAGCTCACGCTCGCGGAGTTCGACTGGTTCTTCAATCCCAAACTGCCGCGTCAGGCCTGCTTCCAGCTGCACACGCTGAAGTTTGTCGCCGCCGGTGACAACGCACTGCTCATTGGCAAGCCTGGCACCGGAAAGTCGCACGTGGCCAAGGCCGTCGCCTACCAGGCCATCCTGCAAGGCCACAAGGTCCAGTATCTCGAGGCCGACGACTTCTTCAACCGTTACGCCCTCAGCCCCGCCGCTCAGCGCGAAGCTCGGCTGCGGAGCATCTTTGACTGCGATCTGCTTGTGCTTGACGACCTGTTCCTCGCTCGCACCATCCCCGACGAAGCTGGCGCTTTGCTACAGACTCTGATCCATCAACGCTACGAATTGCACCGCAGCGTCATCGTCACGTCCAATCGCGTCGTGCAGGATTGGGGCGCTTATCTCCGCGACAACACCATGAGCACGACGATCCTCGATCGCCTCATGCACCATTGCCATCTGCTCGAGTTCGACGGCCGCAGCTACCGCCTCAAGGAAGCCGCCGAAGCCCTTGCACGCAAAACCCAGTCAACCTAATAACCTCTCGTCCTGCTCCACAAGTAGGGGAGTTTGCGCGACCACAGGTGGGGGAATTTGAAGTGACCGTCCGGGATGATGGCGATTCCGTCCGTGCTGCTGGCGATCGCCCCTATGGCACTCTGAAATGGACCCGCGGAGCGGGACCGCTTGAACCGGTTTGTTAGTTGGAAACTGACCGCTCCTGATCCCTTTC
>NZ_JBEGDB010000498.1:0-2768 GCF_043638955.1 Bradyrhizobium sp. 31Argb
CCTCGTTTGAGATTTCGACAACCTCATTCTGGCACAACTGATGCCGTAGGGGGCCGTCCACCCCATCAACCACAGGAAACTGTTGTGGCGCGAGCAAGTGGTTGCAGCGGAGCACATCACAAAGTCCGGTGGTTATGAGTCCCGGCTTTCGCCGGGACGACGTGGGAGGGAGCCAGCGTATTTTCGCCCGCGTCGCCCCGACGCACCTTTCGCCACTTGCGCTGCCCATAGGCAAATCCCTACCTAAGCTGCGCCTGCAACAGTGGTTTTTCCGCAACGACGCAGGGGAAACGGCGATGAATTATTTCAAGACAGCCCTTCTGCTGGCCGGCCTCACCGCCCTGTTCATGGGGATCGGCTATCTCATCGGCGGCGCCAGCGGCGCGATGATCGCGCTGGTGGTTGCGGCCGCCACGAACCTGTTCACCTACTGGAATTCCGACCGCATGGTGCTCCGCATGTACGGCGCCCATGAGGTCGATGCGCGCACCGCGCCCGAACTCGTTGGCCTCGTCGCCGAGCTCGCGAGCCGCGCCGGCCTGCCGATGCCGCGCGTGTTCGTGATGGACGAGGCGCAGCCCAACGCGTTTGCCACCGGCCGCAATCCGCAGAATGCCGCGGTCGCCGTCACCGCCGGCATCATGCAGCAGCTCAGCCGCGAGGAGCTCGCCGGCGTGATTGCGCATGAGCTCGCGCATATCAAGAACCACGACACGCTGTTGATGACGATCACCGCCACCATCGCCGGCGCGATCTCGATGCTGGCGCAATTCGGCATGTTCTTCGGCGGCCACCGTAACAGCAACAGCGGTCCGGGCATCGTCGGTTCGATCGCGCTGATGATCCTGGGGCCGCTGGGCGCCATGCTGGTGCAGACGGCGATCAGCCGCACCCGGGAATATGCCGCCGACAATCTCGGCGCGCGTATCGTCGGCCAGCCGATGTGGCTCGCGTCCGCGCTGATGAAGATCGAGAATGCCGCGCACCAGGTGCCGAACTTTGAGGCCGAGCGCAATCCCGCGACCGCCCATATGTTCATCATCAATCCGTTGTCGGGCCATGGCGTCGACAATCTCTTCTCCACCCACCCGTCGACCGAGAACCGCATCGCAGCGCTGCAGCAGCTCGCTGCCGAGCTCGGCGCCAGTGGTGCACCTTCCGCCGGAACGCGCTATCCTTCAGGCAGCCCATGGGGCGGCACGACCACCTCGCGCGGACCGTGGGGTTAAGCGATATTCGTGGGGCGGATAAAGCGCCCCACGAATTGGAGGTGCCGGATGCAGCGCACGCTGATCATCCTCGGACTGCTCCTCCTCGCCGCTGGTCTGCTCTGGCCGGTGATCGGCAAGCTCGGGCTTGGCCGCCTGCCTGGTGACATCCATGTCGAGGGATCAAATTATTCGTTCTATGTCCCACTGATGACGTCGCTATTGCTCAGCGTCGTGCTGAGCGTGATCATCTGGCTCGTCAACCGCTAGGAGAGCGGGGGTTCCGCCGGAATCCCGCCGGCGCCGTCCCGCCCTTGCCGAAAAATACGGCGGATTGGCGCAGTGCAATCGGCCGCGCTGGTGCTACACTCGCAAAACGAGAGGATCACGCCGGAAACAAGCAATGGCCTTGTTTGGTTGGGGCAGAGAGGTTCCGTCAGAAGAGGTCCTGGATGCCAGGGCCGGCGCGGATGCCTTGTTGCAGGCGCTGGACAAGGTCGTCGCGACATATCTCGAAAAGGCCGATCACGGCGATCTCGTCTATCCCGCCTGCAAGCGCAAATCGAATGATGCGAGCGCCAGCCCGCGCGAAATCTGGCGCCACACACGGCTGGAAGGGATGCGCTATCTGACCATGATCCCGGGACGCGACTCCGCGCTTCTGACGGAGCCGTCGCGCCAGGCTGAGCTGATCGACGGCTTCCTGCGCCAGCAGCCGCACGAGGACACGGTGATCGATTTCACCGGACGCGCCGTCGACGACGTCGCGATCGCCATCATCGCCGGGCTGAACTGGCTGAACCATTGCGCGCTGCTCGCCAAGGTCGATCGCGCGAAGGCGTCAGGCACCTTGCGCAATTTCCGCAGGGTCGTGACGGTCGCTCAGCAATGGTGGGGCATGGAGGGCGCGGAGGCCCGCTGCAGGAACATGCAGCAGGCGCGCGAACTGCCGCCGCTGATGCTCAATCTGGTCTGGCTCGAATGCACCCACCTCGCCAAGGACATCACCGCCGCCGCGGTGTTTGGTGCGTCCGGTGAAGCAAGCGATGCATCGACGCGCTTCCAGGCCGCACTCGATCCGGATGAACCGGCCGCGTGAGGCGCGCATTGCGCGAGCTTGCAACAACCTCCGTCGTCATTCCGGGGCGCGCGCAGCGCGAGCCCGGAATCCATCGGGCCGCATGCGCAGGTGGAGAAATGGATTCCGGGCTCGATGCTGGCGCATCGCCCCGGAATGACTGAGCGACGCGTGGCGCAATCCTCTCCTCCGTCATGGCCGGGCTTGACCCGGCCATCCACGTTGTCCCGGGCGCGAAGGACGTGGATGCCCGGGACCCGGCTACGCCGAGGCTTCGCCGGGCACTCTAATCTCAGTCCGGCAAAGCGATAGCGAAGACGGGCAAGCCCGGGCATGACGGCGTCGTATCATTCGCGCGATTTTCCTTAAGCCAATCAACGTGATTTGGCTCGTCCAGCCCTCACACAAAAAACATTCCGCTTTCGCCGTCGGGCAAATCAGTGATTTAACTCCGCGCGTCTCACGGCGGATGAGGGGCGGCT
>NZ_JBEGDB010000499.1:0-2762 GCF_043638955.1 Bradyrhizobium sp. 31Argb
ATTCATCCCAGAAATAGACATCCGCTTTCTCCCGCTTGGCACGCCGCGCAATGGCCGGATAGGTTTCCCGCTGCCAACGCTCGATCGCCTCCGGGTCACGCTGATAGGCGCGTTGCAATGGCTTCTGCGCGCTCAATCCCAAGCGCGCCAGCATCCCCCCGATCGACGCCAGACTCAGCCTCACGCCGAATTCCCGCTCCACCAGTTCGCGCACGATTTGCCGCGTCCACAAGCCAAAATCGAAACCGTATTGCAGCGGGTTCTTGCCGTTGATCCAGCGAAACACTTGCCGCTCTTGCGCCGGCGTCAACTTCTTCGGACGTCCCGTTCCTTTGCGCGACGCCAGCGCCCGCAGGCCCTTCCCACGACCTTTCACCGTTCTCATCCAGCGGTAAATCGTAAGCGAAGCTTTGTCCCCATTTGATTGATGGGTTTCCCCTCGGTTTGTGGTCTGCGATTCTTGGTTGTTCAGGCAGCCAGGAAGAGACTGAGGGCGATGGAACTATCGGGCGAGGAAGCCGAAGCCGACGGTTTTGTAGGGAAGCTTGCGCGCCGTACCCGTTCTGGAGGCCGGTTGTGGTCTGCGGAGACCAAGGGGCGCGCTGTTTTCGAGAGCATGAAGCCCGGCGCCCGCGTATGTGATGTCGCACGGCGTTATGGTGTCAAGGCCCAGCAATTGACGACGTGGCGCAGATTGGCGCGTGCCGGCCGGATCGCATTGGTCACGGACGAAGCGGCGGATTTCGTGTCGATCGAGTTGAGTGATCCAGCGGCGTCAGGCAAGAACGAGGGGCCTGTCGAGATTACGATTGGCAAGGTTTCGGTTCGCCTGGACGCGGACGTGTCAGCGGTGCGGATCGCGGAGATCGTGACCGCGATCGAGCGCGGCGCATGATCATTCCGGCGCAGGGACTGCGGATTGTGCTTGCTGTACGTCCTGTCGATTTCCGGTGCGGGCACGACGCGCTGGCCGGCCTCGTGCAGAACACGCTCGGGCTCGATCCGCATTCGGGCCTGATTGTGGTTTTTCGTTCGAAGCGCGCCGACCGGCTGAAGATTTTGCTGTGGGACGGCACGGGCCTCGTTCTAATCTACAAGCGCCTTGGTCGCGCTGGCCATTTTGAGTGGCCGCAGATCAGCGGCGGCGTCATGCATCTGACGCGGGTGCAGTTCGAAGCGCTGTTTGACGGGCTGAACTGGAAGCGTGTGGGTGAACGGATCGTCGCAACCCCAGCTGCGGCGAACTGACTCGGGGGCTGACGATTTGTTTCGCACGGCGCCTCGGGATGATAGCTTGCGGATGTGTCACCGTCCGCCATTGATCCCGCCCGTCTTGCCGCGCTGCCCGCCGATTTGCGAGCGCTCTTCAGCGCGCAGGAAGCGATGCTCGAAGCCGAGCGTCGTCGCGCTGATGACGAACGCACGGCGCGCCTTCATGTCGAGAACGAACTGGCTGCGTCCAAACAGATCGTCGACCGTCTCGAACTGCTCGTGAAGGAGTACGAGCGCGCACGCTTCGGCAAACGCTCGGAGAAGTTCAATCCCGATCAGATGCAGCTGGTGCTCGAAGACATCGAGATCGCCATCGCCGAAGTCCAGGAGCGCCAGGACGATCGTGCGCGCCGCACCGGCGCGGCACCGTCGGGCCGCCGGGCCAGCCGCGCCGCCCGCGCCTTTCCCGCGCACCTGCCGCGCATTGAGCAGGTGATCGAACCCGAGAGCCTCGAGTGTCCCTGCGGCTGCGGCCAGATGGTGCGGATCGGCGAGGATCGCTCCAGACGCCTCGACGTGACGCCGGCCCAGTATCGCGTGGTCGAGACGGTGCGACCGCGCTACGCCTGCGCGACAGGATGCGCTGGCGTGCGCCAGGCGCCGGCGCCCGCCCATCTGGTGGAGGGTGGCCTGCCCACCGAGGCGATGCTGGCGCAGGTGGCGGTCGCCAAGTTCAGCGAGCACATGCCGCTCTATCGTCAGTCCCAGGTTCTGGCCCGGCATGGCATCCTCATCGATCGCGCCGTTCTGGCGGATTGGATGGGAACTGTCGCCTTCCACCTCGCGCCGCTGATCGAGCGCATGAGCGTCGTGATGAAGCAATCGGGCCGCTTGTTCATGGACGAGACCAGGGCACCCGTGCTCGATCCGGGCCGGGGCCGAACCAAGACCGGCTATCTGTGGGCTGTCCTGCGCGACGATCGCGGCCACGGCGGCGCTGATCCACCAATCGTGGTCTACCACTACGCGCCAGGACGCAGTGGCAAACATGCCGAGCATATCCTCGACGGCTTCGACGGCATCCTTCAGGTCGATGGATACCAGGGCTATCACAGGCTCGCACGACCCGAGCGTCAAGGCGGCGCGCCGCTGCGGCTGGCCGCATGCTGGTCCCACTCCAGGCGCGAGATCATTGCCGCGGCTCCGAAGGCCGGCTCACCCATCGCCGAAGCCGTCCTCGCGCGCATCGCCGCGCTCTATGCAATCGAGAAGGAGATCCGTGGCTCCGACGCCGCGATCCGACAAAAGGCGCGCAACGAGCGATCACGGCCGCTCGTCGCCGAACTCGAGAGATTCCTGCGCGAGCAAGCCGCCCGCCTGTCGCCGGGCAGCGAGATGGGCAAGGCGATCGCCTATCTGCTGAACCATTGGGATGGGCTTACCTTGTTTCTCGACGACGGCCGCATCGAGTTGGGTAGAGTCGACGACTGGCGCGGTGGCTACAGGTTCCGAGGAGTTGCCGTTTGCCGGCAGCTTTCGCTGAGTGCCGG
>NZ_JBEGDB010000049.1:0-40136 GCF_043638955.1 Bradyrhizobium sp. 31Argb
GCGATCCGATCACCTCAAAAGCTCTTGTGCCACGGGGGCCGTCCACATATGGGTCCCGGGTCAAGCCCGGGACGACAGCGTGTGGCGTGGATGCAGCGCTGCGTAATCCGGGCTACGCGTATCGGCTCAATGTCGGAAATGCCTGACGCCGGTGAAGACCATAGCGATGCCGTGCTCGTCGGCGGCCTTGATCACTTCGTCGTCGCGCATGGAGCCGCCGGGCTGGATCACCGCGGTTGCGCCGGCCTCGATGCAGGCGAGCATGCCGTCGGCGAACGGGAAGAAGGCATCCGAGGCGACGACCGAGCCCTTGGTCAGCGGCTCGGCGAGCTTCAACTCGGCGGCGGCATCCTGCGCCTTGCGCGCGGCGATGCGGGCGGAATCGACGCGGCTCATCTGGCCGGCGCCGATGCCCACAGTGGCGAGATCCTTGGCGTAGATGATGGTGTTCGACTTCACGTGCTTTGCAACGCGGAAGGCGAATTGGAGATCGCGCAGCTCGGCATCCGACGGCGCGCGTTTGGTCACCACCTTTAGCGCCATGTCGTCGACCACGGCATTGTCGCGGCTCTGCACCAAAAGCCCGCCAGCGACGGTCTTGGCGGTGAGGCCTACCGCGCGCGGGTCGGGCAAGCCGCCGGCGAGCAGAAGACGGAGATTCTTCTTCGCCGCAACGATCTTGATCGCTTCATCGGTCGCGTCGGGCGCGATGATCACCTCGGTGAAGATCTCGGTGATCGCGCGCGCGGCCTCGGCGTCGAGCGTGCGGTTGACGGCCACGATGCCACCATAGGCTGAGGTGGAATCGCAAGCCAACGCCTTGCGATATGCGCTGACGAGATCGGCGCCTTCGGCGACGCCGCACGGATTGGCATGCTTGACGATAACGCAGGCGGCGGTGCGCTTGGCATCGAACTCGCCGATGCATTCATAGGCCGCGTCGGTGTCGTTGATATTGTTGTAGGACAGTTCCTTGCCCTGCACCTGCCGCGCTGTGGCAACGCCGGGACGTTTCTCCGGCGTTGCGTAGAATGCGGCGCTCTGGTGCGGGTTCTCGCCATAGCGCAGCTTCTGGATCAGTTTTCCGCCGAAGGCGCGGAAATCCGGCGCCTTGGTCTTGAGCTCTTTCGCGAACCAGTTCGAGATCGCCGCGTCATAGGCTGCGGTGCGCGCATAGGCCTTCGCGGCGAGGCGGCGGCGAAGCGCGAGCGTGGTCGCGCCCTTGTTGGCGGCGAGCTCGTCGAGCACCGCTTGATAGTCCTGCGCCTCGACGATCACGGCGACGTCGTCGTGATTCTTCGCCGCGGCGCGGATCATCGCGGGACCGCCGATGTCGATATTCTCGATGCACTCCTCAAAGCCGGCGCCCTTCTCGACGGTGGCCTCGAACGGATAGAGATTGACGACAAGCAGATCGATCGGCGCGATACCGTGGGCCTGCATTGCCGCCGCGTGCTCCTTGTTGTCGCGGATCGCAAGCAGGCCGCCATGCACCTTGGGATGCAAGGTCTTGACCCGGCCGTCCATCATCTCAGGGAAGCCGGTCAGCTCGGATACGTCTTTCACTTTCAGCCCGGCCGCGGCGATCGCCTTGGCCGTGCCGCCGGTGGAGACCAGCTCCACGCCGTGGCTCGCCAGCGCCGTAGCGAACTCGATCAATCCGGTCTTGTCGGAAACGGAAAGGAGCGCGCGGGTCACGCGGCGAAGCTGTTCGGTCATGTCGGGAATCCCTGGCTGTTAGAGCGTTTTCGAGCGAAGTGGGTACCGGTTCGCGTGAAGAAAACGCGTCAAAACAAGAATCTAGACCAGCCGGGTAGCATGGTTTTGCGGTCCATGAAACCGCTCGCCGGCCCATGCGGTAAAATTTGACCCAGGAGCAACGAGCAAGCCCCAAGATGGTGCCATTCGCCCCGTCAGGCGGCTCTTGCCTTGATGGTCGGAATGTGACGGACGTCCTCGGTCCGCTCTGCATGCCAGGTGTCGTAGGCGGCTTGCATCCGGGTCCAGATGCCTGCTCCGTCGCCGAAAAGCTTGCCGAGCCGCACCGCGATAGCCGGCGAGACCGGTTTCCTTTCCTGCAGAATGTCATAGAGGTGCTGCCGCGAAATCCCGAGCAGGCCAGCGATCTCAGCCTTGGTCCGACCGGTCGCCGGGATGATGTCATCGCGGAGCAGAGCACCGGGATGGGTGGGACAGCGCGTCTTGCTGCGCTTTGCGACATAGACCATGTTCGATCTCATTTCTTGTTTGGGCAGGATTTTTTCGGATCATGCCTAGTGATACTGCTCGAAATCAACGCGGTGGGCATCGCCATCTTCGAATTCGAACGTGATGCACCAGGGGCCATTGACGTGGACCGTGTCGCTTCGGATTGAAGCCGTGCAGCGTATGAAAGTCGAAGCCCGGAACGTTCATTTCCTCGGGCCGAACGGCCACGTCGAGGCGATCAAGCCTCGCGAGAATGCGCTTGTGCATCTTCGCGTCGATTTTTGAGCTCTTGCCCTTGGCCCAAAGCTCCGACAGAGCCTTGCTCTTGAAGGTCTTGATCACGAGTTCATGTAAGCAATTGGCTTACATCGGTCAAGCAGTATGGCACATGCCGCGCTGGATTCATCTACAACGGCAGTTCCGGCTCGCGGCGGGCGTTGCGGCGGGCATTGGTCTGGGCTGCCGAAGTGCTCGAGCGGACGAAACTCCAGCGGATGGTGGAGACCTGTCTTGCATCCTGCCGGATCACGATCTGAGAGGTGCGGCGCGGGCCGTCATTGCCGGCGAGGAACACGCTGTCCTCGAGATCGACCTTGTCGTCGACCGCCTCGAAGGTCCAGACGTCGCGGTTCGGCAGCACCAGCATGACGCCGCGGGCATCCGAAAGCCGGCTCGCCTTCACCGACGGGTGCAGGTGAAACCGTAACGCGTATTCGCTGTCATGACCCCGGATGCGGCCGCCTGATGGCGGCGACAGCGTGTCCTCGCCGTCGAGCCGCGAGCCGTCCTGCGCCGCGATCAGCACGCGGTGATGGATGACGCCGAAGCGCGAGAGATAGCCGTCATGCGAGGTCGTCAGGACATCGCCATTGCTGGTTGCCTCGCGATAGCTCTCGACATTGCTCGGGCCGCTGGTGATCGGCGCGCCCCTGAGCAGACGCTTCATCGCCGACATCTCGACGAACTGGCAGGATGAGGTGTCGTGATAGGTCAATGTCGAATGCGCCGCCGTCGAGCGCGCGAATGGCCGCCAATTGTCGCGACCGGTGGCCGGCATGCCGCAATTGACGACGATCCGGCTCGGTCCGGATGAAAGCTCGAACGACAGACATCCGGCATGGGCATCCTGGCTGACGCTCGGCGGTGGCGGCGGGCCGGTGTCGATGATCACGGTCATGTTGCCGGCATCGAGCCGCTGATAGCCGGTATGCGGCATGCTCGCCATCGGCGCGCCGTGGGCGTCGTCATAGGCCAAGAGCGTGGCGACGAGGTCGGACGGCGCGGTGCTCATGCCGTTGAACAGCGCGAAGCTGCCATCGCCATGGCGGAAGAAGCGCAGCATCGGCATCATGCGGTCGATGGCGTTGAGCAGCGCCGGCGGAGGGGCGATGTTGCGGGCGGCAAAGGTCTGGCGCAGCGGTAGCATATCGCTGAGCAGTTCCACCAGCGCGCCGGGATTGCGCGAGATGTGGCCGCCATCGGGCAGGATCTGCCGTTGCAATTCGTCGGACAGCCGTGGCGTCGCCGAGCGGACGTGGCGGGCCTGGTTGGCAAGGCAGAGCGAGGCGTAGCACAGCGCGATCAGGACCTGCAGCCGCGGCACCCCATCGGCGACATCGACCATGCCGTAGCGCAAATGGCGGATCTCGCGCCCCAGCCCGCGCAGATATTTCCGGTAGAATTTCCCGTCGGTATCGCTGAGCACCAGAGGCGCCTGGGACAACAGCGAGATGACGCGCCGCGCCCGCACGTCCGCGCGGCGCTCCAGCGGCCGCTTGCCGGACGCGTTCGACATCCAGTCGTCGATCAGGGAACGCGCATTGGCCCGGGTCAGCGCGGTATCGGCGACGCGCAGATGGCGCAGCCAGCCGAAGCCGAGCAGGGCCGCCTCCCAATCCTCCGATGGCGGTTCGAGGTCGAAGATCGAACGGCCGTGGCAGGTCACGATCTTGCCGGCGAACACGAAGCGGCCGGCATAGATTTCCGCGGCGCGCGTGGCATCCGCCGTGCGCAGGTCATGGGGGGCGATGATCAGGCGGTCGCTGCGGCCGGGCCACAATCGCGACAGCGCGACGGTTCCGCCGCTCGCGCGCGCGGCCACGCTGCGCGCGAAGCGGCCAGCGATCAGCGTCGAGATGCGTCTGCGTTGGGCGACGGACACGCCTAACCTTTGAGGGGAGAAGGGGTTCTGGCGAATCCTTTTAATCCGGAAACGCCGCCAAGACACCATCTTGAAACGCCGCGAATCAAGCGCAGCGCGATCCGGACAAGGGGGCACCGGTTTTCCTCGCGCCAACCGCAAGGCATTGGCGTGGAGATCGGGCTCCAACGAAGGTGAAAATCCAATGAAATCAGGATTTAACCAGCCGCGCAGCGTAGAATCCGTCCAATCCGCCGAGCCTCGCATCGGCATGGGGCAGATGGCAGGGCAGCGTGCGCAAGTCGCCGTCGGCGGTGAGAAGCTCGGAGAGGCCGGCGACCTCGCTTGGAGTGATCGGCACGCGGCGCAGCCCTGATTCGCTGCCCAGGAGCGCCGCGATGGGTTGCTCGCCCTCCTCAGGCTCCAGCGAACAGGTGCAATAGACCAGTGTTCCGCCTGACTTGAGCAGCGTGACCGCCTTTTGCAGCAGCCGTTTCTGCAGGGCGGCCAGCGTCGCGATCTCGGCCTCCTGCCGCAACCAGGCCACGTCGGGGTGGCGGCGGATGGTGCCGGTAGAGGTGCAGGGCGCGTCGAGCAGGATGCCGTCGAAGCCGTCACCGTCGCCCGGCCACTCGACGGCGTCGGCGACGATGCATTCTGCCGAAAGCGAAAGTCGCGCAAGGTTGTCGCGCAGCCGCGCCATCCGCGCCGGCGAGCGATCGACGGCAGTCACCTGCGCGCCGGCATAGGCGAGCTGCGCCGTCTTGCCGCCGGGCGCGGCGCAGAGATCGGCGATTCGCTTGCCTTTGATGTCGCCGAACAGCCGCGCCGGAAGTGCCGCGGCGGCGTCCTGCACCCACCATTGCCCTTCCGGAAAACCCGGCAGCATCGTCACCGAGCCGTGCAACAGCGTGCGCACGGTTCCCGTCGGCAGCATCTCACCGTGCAGTCGGCTCGCCCATTGCGCGGGGTCGGATTTCACGGTGAGGTCGAGCGAGGGTTCATTGGCGATGGCAAGCGCCATTTCGCGCGCGGTGGCTTCGCCGTAATGAGCGGCCCAGCGCGCAAACAACCAATGCGGGAGATCCAGCGTCTGGGTCCTGACCTCGTCGACCAGCGCATGGCCCTCGCGGGCGCAACGGCGCAGCACCGCATTGACGAGGCCCGCATATTTCGCGGCGCGCCGGTCCGACTGCACGAGCCGCACCGACAGATCGACCGCGGCATGATCGGGCACGTCCATCCAGAGGATCTGCGCGGCGCCGATCAGCAGCGCGCTCTGCGCGCGCGGCGCGTCGGTCGGGATGCCGCGGTCGAGCAGGCGCGACAGCAGATGGCCGAGGGTTCCGAGCCGGCGCAGGATCGTCGACACCAGTCGACGCATCAGCGCGCGATCGCGATCGGCAAGCGTCTTCAGGCCGGGATGGGCGCCAGTGCCATCAAGCTGGTCATCGAGCGTGCGATGCTTGTGCAGGACGCCGTCCAGAATGTCGGCTGCGATCCGTCGCGCCGCGAGGCCGGGCACTTCGATCGACGCTGCAAATCTTGAAGGGGGCATGGAGCGGGAATATCTCAGTCGGGAAAGCCGGATAGCGCCTCGGCTCATGCCATCTTGGGAGGAAGGGACAAAAGCTCTGGCATGCGAATATGCCAAATGTAAGAAGCGGTCTTCTGATTTCTTGATCGTGATGCCAAAGCTTTGCGGATATCCGCGATATAAAATCTGTTGCAGGAAGACCGTATCATGACTGACCATGCGCCACCGCCGGAACGCAAGCCGCTGACGCCAGCGGCGCAACGTGCGCTTGCCGAAGCCGAAGCGCGACGGAAGGCCGCGACAGCAAGCGCAACGCCGATGCAGAAGGAGGTTCAAGGACCAAAGGGACCGGAACCGACGCGCTACGGTGATTGGGAGAGCAAAGGCATCGCGTCGGATTTCTGACACGGCAGTTTCGTGTCACCTCACCCGGCTCGATCATGTTTGGGCATGATCTCCGCGCAAACGCTTCGCGTTTGTCGCGAGGGAAATCCGGATTTCACTTTTCCGGATCATGCCCCAGAGCGTTTTCAAGCGAAGCCTGTCCCGCACTTGATGCGGGATGGAAGCCGGTTCGCGTGAAGAAAACGCGTCAAAATAAGAATCTGGAGCTTCGGTTCTGATTCAATCACGACCGAATATGCTCTAGCGTGGGGCGATGCCTCCCGACGAGCGAATCAATCCATATCGGCGATCGTTTCGCCGCGCTCCATTTGGCCGTCGGTTCTCGGCTGCTTTGCCATGGGTGTTCGTGATCGGTATTGCGCTCGGCACCCTGCTTCCAATCCGGCAATGGGTGCCTTGGCAGCTTCCGCATTGGGGGAGTGGCCGCGTGCAGGATACCGATGCGATCTGGCAGCGCGGCGGCACTCCAGATGTCCGCCGCACTGTCGACGTCATCAGGACGATCGACGGCGACACGTTCGAGGCGCGCGTGCATCTGGAGCAGGGACGCGATCTCATGACCCATGTCCGCTTGCGCGGCATCGATGCGCCGGAGTTGAAGGCATCATGCCAGGACGAATTGGAAAGGGCCGAGGCCGCGACCGATGCCTTGCGCAATCTTCTCAGCCAGGGCGGCGTCGTGATCTACAACATCGGTCCCGACAAATATCAGGGGCGCGTCGTCGCCGACGTCGCGACCAGGCGTACCGACAACGTGTCGGCGGCACTGCTCGCGGCAGGCCATGCGCGCAGCTACAATGGCGGCCATCGCTTTGGCTGGTGCGCGAGAAGTCGGCGCTTCTGGCAATGAAAAAAGCCGTGCAACGGCGCGGCTCTTGTTCATTCGCGTGCTCGATCGGTTCAGCCCTGTAGCCCGGGTGGAGCGGAACGCATAGCCCGGGACATCTGCGTCAGCGTTTACGAGCGGTCCCGGGTTACGCTGCGCTTCACCCGGGCTACTGAAAATCAGTGCGTGACGACCACGGTGGCGCCGACGGGGACGCGGGAGTAGAGGTCGGTGATGTCATCGTTCAGCATGCGAATGCAGCCGTAGGAGACGAAGCCGCCGACTGAGCCCGGCACGTTGGTGCCGTGGATCGCATATTCGCCGCCGGCGAGCGTCATCGCCGCAACGCCCATCGGATTACGCGGCGAGCCGCCGGGAATCACGTCGGGCATGGAGGGCTTGTCCCGCTTGACTTCGGCGGGCGGCGACCAGGCCGGGTAGCGGTATTTGCCGTCGATCTGCGTGGTGCCGGCCCACTGCTTGCCGGCCTTGCCGACGCCGACCGGATAACGCATGGCGTGACCGTAATCGAGAATGAGATAGAGGCGCCGCTCGCCGGTCCTCACCACGATCGTGCCCGGAGAATAATGATCGTCGTGCATATCAACCATTTCCGGCCGTGCTTCGGCCGCCGTCGGCATCAATGCGCCCAGCCCGAATACGCCCAGCCCAAGGGTGGCAGCCACGGCCACCGTGCTCCTCATCGACATGAAGCTCTCCACTTCCAGCCGCCCAATTCAGTGCCCTGAGATGTCAGGGGCTCTCAAATCTCGCGCCGGCCGGCGAAATACCGGCTCGCCGCTCGCACCAGGCATTCTCGACCGCGTTTGTTAACCGGCTATTTTTTGTGTCGGGCGCGGGACGGCTCGCGATGGGTCGAAGAAAAGAAAAGTCGAAAATAAAGTAAATGACCCGGAAACAACGCCCGGCGGCAACCGTGCGGCCATGGCGGCAGAATGCCTGACGGTCGCGTGAGAAGATGTCGATCGTGGTTGCGCGGCGGCTACTTGCTCGACTTCTTCTTCTTGGCCGCCGGCGGCTTCTCCGGCTTCGGCTCCGCGGCGCCCGGCGCTTTCTTGCAAGGACCGGCATAGTCGACCGCGACCTTGACGTGCCGCGCCTCGCACTCGTTCGGATAGGTCTTGCCGTTGCAGCCGCAAACCGGCCGGTGAATCCGGATGCAGAAAGCCGGGGCCTTCTCGCAGGTGCCTTTGGCTTCCTCGACGCCGCATTGTCCGGCGTCCTTGCGGCAGAACAGTGCCGAGTTGCACGTGATCTTCTCCGGCCTCCCGCAGGCTTCGTCGAGATTCGCCGCGCGCAAGCTCGGCACGCCGACCATGAGGCCAACCGCGGCAATCAGCGCCGCGGCGGCAAGACGACCAAAATGCAACCCCATGAACTTCCCCCTGCCGCGGTCTTAAACCGCGGCGCCCTTCTTGTTCTGCCGGTTCTTGACGAGATCATCAACCACGGCGGGATCGGCCAGCGTCGAGGTGTCGCCGAGGCTTGACGGTTCGTCCTCGGCGATCTTGCGCAGGATGCGGCGCATGATCTTGCCGGAGCGCGTCTTGGGCAGGCCCGGTGCGAACTGGATCAAGTCGGGCGAGGCGATCGGACCGATGTCCTTGCGCACCCAGGCAACCAGCTCCGTGCGCAACTCCTCGCTCGGCTCGGTGCCTGCCATCAGCGTGACATAGGCGTAGATGCCCTGACCCTTGATGTCATGGGGATAGCCGACCACGGCGGCTTCCGACACTGCCGCATGCGCCACCAGCGAGCTCTCGACCTCGGCGGTGCCCATGCGGTGGCCGGAGACGTTGATGACGTCGTCGACGCGGCCGGTGATCCAGTAAAAGCCGTCGGCGTCGCGCCGGCAGCCGTCGCCGGTGAAGTACTTGCCCTTATAGGTCGAGAAATAGGTCTGCTCGAAACGGGCGTGGTCGCCATAGACGGTGCGCATCTGGCCGGGCCAGGATTTGATCAGGCAGAGATTGCCGGTCGCCTCGCCCTCCAGCACCTTGCCGTCGGCATCGACGATGTCAGGCACCACGCCGAAGAACGGCCGCGTCGCCGAGCCCGGCTTCAGCTTGGTGGCGCCGGGCAGCGGGGTGATCAGGATGCCGCCGGTCTCGGTCTGCCACCAGGTGTCGACGATCGGGCACCGGCTGTCGCCGACCACGCGATAGTACCATTCCCAGGCTTCCGGATTGATGGGCTCGCCGACCGAGCCGAGCAGCTTCAGGCTCTTGCGCGACGTCTTCTTGACCGGCTCGTCACCACCCTGCATCAGCGCGCGGATCGCGGTCGGCGCGGTGTAGAAGATGTTGACCTTGTGCTTGTCGACGACGTTCCAGAAGCGGGAATTGTCCGGATAGTTCGGCACGCCTTCGAACATCAGCGTGGTCGCGCCGTTGGCGAGCGGACCATAGAGGATGTAGGTGTGGCCGGTGACCCAGCCGACGTCGGCGGTGCACCAGTAGATGTCGCCGTCGTGATAATCGAACACGTATTGATGCGTCATCGACGCGAACACGAGATAGCCGCCGGAGGTGTGCAGCACGCCCTTGGGCTGGCCGGTCGAGCCTGACGTATAGAGGATGAACAGCGGATCTTCGGCGTGCATCGGCTCGCACGGGCAGTCCGTCGTCACCATCTCGGCCGCCTCGTGGTACCAGAAGTCGCGGGTCGGATTCATGTCGACGGCAGCGCCGGTGTGCTTGACCACGACGACCCAGTCGACGCCCTCGGTCTTGGAAAGCGCCGCATCGACATTGGCCTTCAGCGGCACCTTCCTTCCGCCGCGCAATCCTTCGTCGGCGGTGATGACGATCTTGGATTTGCAGTCGTTGATGCGCTGGGCGAGGCTGTCGGGCGAGAAGCCCGCGAACACCACCGAATGAATGGCGCCGATCCGCGCGCAGGCCAGCATCGCATAGGCGGCCTCGGGGATCATCGGCAAATAGATGGTGACGCGGTCGCCCTTTGCGACGTTGCGGTTGCGCAGGATGTTGGCCATCCGGCAGACTTCGTCGTGCAGCTCGCGATAGGTGATGTGCTTCGACTTCGAGGGATCGTCGCCCTCCCAAATGATCGCGGTCTGGTCGCCGCGGGTCTCGAGATGGCGGTCGATGCAGTTCCAGGCGACGTTGAGCACGCCGTCCTCGAACCATTTGATCGAGATGTTGCCGGGCGCGAAGGAGACGTTCTCGACCTTGGTGTACGGCTTGATCCAGTCGATGCGCTTGCCGTGCTCGGCCCAGAAGCCGTTGGGGTCGGAAACCGAGCGCGCATACATCTCCCGGTACTTGGCGTCGTCGACATAGGCGCGCTTGGCCCAATCGGCTGAGACGTCATAGATCTTCTCGGACATCATTCCCTCCACTCGACATCCGGCCCGCGTGATCCCGGTGTTGC
This sequence comes from Bradyrhizobium sp. 31Argb, assembly GCF_043638955.1. NCBI lineage: Bacteria > Pseudomonadati > Pseudomonadota > Alphaproteobacteria > Hyphomicrobiales > Nitrobacteraceae > Bradyrhizobium > Bradyrhizobium sp. 31Argb. The sequence goes on from NZ_JBEGDB010000049.1 coordinate 10,531, forward strand.
GGGCCGTCTTGATCGTTACGGTGATTATGCGTCGCCGGACAATGCCCGGACAAGCGCTGGCGACTTGGACCTTGGTCGGCTCTCCTGCCGAAGCCTTGGTTCCAGTTGAACGGAGCGATCAAAATCACGTTTTGAGCGAAGTCAAAATCAACGTTATCGCGCGAATGGCACCCATGAGCGGTAATTAGAAACCGTTAATGACTGATTCGCGACTCGCAAAAGGTAAAGGAACCCCCTAAATGGCGTTTCCGGGGCCAGACGGCCCTCCGGAACCAAGCCATAAAAATCGGCATTACCGATAAACAGTGGAGCCAAGGCGTCAACGGTCATGACGGATCAGCAGAATTTTGTGGCTACGCGGCCCGTTTCCGCCGATCCAACCCTGCCCCTGGCAAAAGCGCTAGGCCAATGGCCGCGCAAGCTGCCCACCCCCAAGCAGAAGATCACCGTCAAGACCTCGGTGAGGGAGCTGGCCGAGGAACTGGGCCTGAAGCTCGGCGACCAGGCCCTGCTCACCATCCGCCGTGTCAAGCGCGGCAAGAGCTATTCCTTTGTTCGCGCCAACGGCTCGCACATCCGCGATACCCGTACCATCCGCCGCCTGCACGCGATGGCAGTGCCGCCGGCCTATCGCGAGGTGCGCTATTCCCACGATCCCAGCTCGCATTTGCAGGCGATTGGGCGCGACGCCGCCGGACGGCTGCAATACCGGTATCACGCCGACTGGGAGAAGGTGCGCGAGCATCGCAAGGCGCATCGGCTGGCAAAGCTGGTGGGGGCGCTGCCGAAGATCCGGCGCAACGTCTCGAAATACCTGTCCGACGACGAGCCGACGCGCGAATTCGCGCTGTCGGCGGTGATCGAATTGATCGCGCGCACGGCGATCCGCCCGGGCAACGAATCCTATGCGCGGCTGAACGGCACTCGCGGCGCCACCACGCTCTTGAAGTCGAACGTCACGCTCGAAGACGACTGCGTGGTGCTGACCTTCAAGGCCAAGGGCGGCAAGGCCGTGCGCAAGGAATGCGACGCGGCCAAGCTGGTGCGCGCGATCGGCATCCTGCGTAGCGTGCCGGGCAAGCGCATGTTCCAGTACCGCGACAGGTCCGGCACCGTGCGCGCGGCGTCGACGACGGCGGTGAATGCGTTCCTGCGCGAGATCGCCGGCATCAAGATTTCGCTGAAGGATTTTCGCACGCTGATGGCTTCTGCGGTGGTGCTGGAATCGCTGTCGCGGATCACGCCGGCATCCAGCGCCCGCGGCCGCAAGAAGCAGGTGCTGGAAGCGGTGCGTGCCGCCGCCGACGAACTCTCCAATACGCCCGCGATCTGCCGCAAGAGCTATGTCCACGACACCATCGTCACCGCCTTCGAGGACGGCATCCTGGAGCGATTTGCCGCGACCATGAAGGGCTACCGCACGCAAGCCAAGCGCGAGCAGCTATTGGCGCAGGTGGTGACCGCGGCGGCGGTTTGAAGATTTTGTAGGGTGGGCAAAGCGAAGCGAGCCCACCATCCGCACTCCGCAAGAATTGGTGGGCACGCTTCGCTTTGCCCACCCTACGGAGTTACGCGGCGGCGCTTGTCACAGCCCGCCCATCTTGCAGACGATCTTCCACTCATCCGCGGTAACGGGCTGAACCGACAGGCGCGAATATTTGACCAGCGCCATATCGGCGAGCTTTGTCTCGGCCTTGATCGCTCCGATCGTCACCGGCGTCTTCAGGGGCTTGTCGGCCTTGATGTCGACGCAGACGAATTTGCCGGTTTTGTCGGTCGGGTCGGGATAGGCCTCCTTGATGATCTCGGCGATGCCGACGATCTCCTTGCCCTCGTTGGAGTGATAGAAGAAGGCCTTGTCGCCTTTCTTCATGTTCACGAGATTCTGGCGCGCGGTGAAGTTGCGCACGCCGGTCCAGGCTTCGCCCTTGGCGCCCTTCGCCACCTGCTGCTCCCAGGACCAGCTCGACGGTTCGGATTTCACCAGCCAGTACGCCATCGTCATCCCTCCGCCTTGAACGGCCGCGTCAAGAGGCCCTCGATCGCAGCATCGATCGTCAATTGCTTGGTAAGGATCGCTGCGACCGCATTTGATACCGGCATCTCGATGTCTTGCGAAGCCGCAAGCTCGATCAGCACCGGCGCTGTGAATTCGCCTTCGGTGAGCTTGCCCGTCGCCGGCCGTTCGCCGCGGCCAAGCGCAATGCCGAGTGCGAAATTACGCGACTGCGGGCTGGAGCAGCTCAGGATCAGGTCGCCGAGGCCGGACAGTCCCACCAAGGTTTCGGCGCGGGCGCCGCAGGCGCGGCCGAGCCGCGCCAGTTCGGTGAAGCCGCGCGTGGTCAACGCGGCAAGCGCCGACGCTCCGAGCTCGCGGCCAGCCACGATGCCCGCCGCGATCGCCAGCACGTTCTTGGCGGCACCGCCGATTTCGACGCCGCGGACGTCGGTCGTGTGATAGGGCCGGAAGGTCGGCGATCCCAGCGCCTGCACCAGCAAGCTCGCCAGCGCTTCATCTCTCGTCGCCAGCGTCACCGCTGTTGGAAGTCCGCGCGCGACATCGTCGGCGAAGCTTGGTCCCGACAATATCGCCGGCGTCGCGTCGGGCGCGGCTTCCGCAATCACGTCGGTCATGAATTTGTGGGTGCCGCGCTCGATGCCCTTGGCGCAGGCGATCACAGGGGTCGCCTTCGCAAGTTGCGGCGCCAGATGCATGACGGCCGCCCGCAGATGCTGCGCGGGGGTGGCGACCAGGATGAGATCGGCGCGGGCAGTCGCGGCGATGTCGGCGGTTACCTTGACGCTGGCATCGAGAAGCACGCCGGGCAGTCTTGGATTGGCGCGCGTCGCCTGGATCTGCGCAGCGTGCGCCGCGTCGCGCGCATAGAGCGTGACATCGCGACCGGCGCGTGCTGCGACAGCCGCGAGCGCCGTGCCCCAGGCGCCTGCGCCGATCACGCCAACGGATTGATGCGCCGGCATCAGGCAGACTCATCTGAACTCCCTCTCCCCGCTCTTGCGGGGAGAGGGTTGGGGTGAGGGGCTGCTCTCCGCGAATCCGCAAAGTGAGGTGTGCGCGGAGGCTCCCCCTCACTTGGATTTGCGCTACGCGCAAATCCGACCTCTCCCCGCAAGCGAGGCGAGGTGGCACGGCGTCTGCGGCGTGATCCTTCAAACATCTCAGAATCCCGCGCGGGTGTTGGCGTAGCCCGCGGGCGCCTTGGCGTTGGCGTCGAGCAGCCAGCGGGCGCGCGGCGGCGCGTCCATCGTGTCGGTGAGGCCGAGCGCCATCCGCTCGGCGCCGGCCCACGCGATCATCGCGCCATTGTCGGTGCAGAGCGCGGGCGGCGGAATGATCAGCGTCGTCTGTGCACTGGCGGCGACATCCTGCAGCGCGCCGCGGATCGCATGATTGGCGGCGACGCCGCCGGCCGCGACCAGCGCGCGCGGCGGACCGAATTGCTCATGGAACAATCTCAACCCGACACTCAGCCGGTCCGCAGTCGATTCCAGCACCGCGGCCTGAAAACCGGCGCAGAGATCGCTGACATCCTGCGGCTCCAGCGGCGCCAATCGGCTCGCTTCGTTGCGCACGGCGGTCTTCAGGCCTGACAGTGAGAAATTGGCGTCGGCGCGGCCGAGCATTGGCCGCGGAAACGCAAAGCGCGTGGCGTCGCCGCCTTCGGCCGCGCGCTCCACCTCCGGCCCGCCCGGATAGGGCAGCGACAGCATCTTTGCGACCTTGTCGAAGGCCTCGCCCATGGCGTCATCGACGGTGGTGCCGAGCCGCACATACTGGCCGACGCCGACCACGGCGACGATCTGGGTATGGCCGCCGGAGGCCAGGAACAGGCAATAGGGAAACGCTAACGCACAAGTGAGCCGCGGCGTCAGCGCATGCGCCTCCAGATGGTTCACCGCGATCAGCGGCGTCTCGTGCACCATCGCGATCGCCTTTGCCGTGGTGAGGCCGACGATGACGCCGCCGATCAGGCCGGGGCCTGCGGCCGCAGCGACGGCGGACAATTGCGCATAGCCGATATCAGCCTCTTTCATGGCGCGATCGACGATGCCATCGAGCAGGTCGACATGGGCGCGCGCGGCGATCTCCGGCACCACGCCGCCGAAGCGTGCGTGCTCTTCTGTCTGCGAGCGCACGATGTTGGACAGGATGCGTCCGCTGCCGTCGCTCTGGCGCTCGACCACAGCGGCTGCAGTTTCATCGCAGGTGGTCTCTATACCCAACACCAGCATCGGCGTGTCATTACCCAATCTCGGTCCTTGTGCTATTCGCTTGCCATCATCCGTCCGTCACTCGGTAGCATTGTGAGGTCACAGCGTGCAATCGTCGGTTCAGCCCCAAATGTCGCTCCTGAAAGCCTGAAGATGGCCGTTCTTGTCACGCGCCCGCAAGGAGATGCCGAGGCCACTGCCGATAGCCTGCGCAGCCGGGGTTTTGAGGTCCTGCTCGCGCCGATGCTGCGGTTCGAGGCGCTGCCGTTCCAGGAAGAAGATGCGGCGGGCTATGACGCCGTCATCGTCACCAGCGCCAACGCGCTGCGCGCCGTCGCGCCGCAGCTAGCCGGCCATGCGCTGCTTCGCCTGCCGCTGTTTGCGGTCGGCGAGCATACCGCTGCCGCGGCGCGCGAGGCCGGATTTGGCGAGGTGGCAAGCGCCGACGGGGATGCCACTGCGCTCTACGAGCTCGTGCGGGCGCGCAGGAAGGCCAAGAAACTGAAAAAGGCGGCGACCTTGCTTTATCTCGCGGGCGCCGATCTCTCGCGCGATCTCGCCGGCGAGCTGGGCGAGGCCGGCTTTACGGTCATAACCCGCACGACTTACCGGATGAGCCCGGTGGCCGGCCTGCCGCGGCAGGCGTGTGACGCTTTCATGGCCGGCGGTATCGAGGCCGTGTTGCATTATTCCCGCCGCAGCGCGCAGGCGTTTCTCGATGCGGCGCGGGCCGAAGGGCTCGAAATATCGGCCCTGGCGTCGCCGCACTGCTGCATTTCGGCGGGTGTTGCCGCCGTCCTGCGCGAGGCAGGAGCCACCCAGGTCGTCACCGCCGCCTCGCCGGACGAAAATGCCCTGTTCGAGGCCCTGACGCGTGCTTTGCGGCCCTGATTGGCTTAAGAGAACGGTCCGATTCTGGTAAGTCTTATTCTGGTAAAGTCTTGGCTTTCCCGGTTTCGGCGTATCAACAGTCAAGGGAACCGCTGCATGGTCGACGAGAGGCCCGAAGACACCGAATCGGCGGCGGATTCCTCCGCCCGGCCGCGGCGCGCGCCGCCGACCATCGATCTCAAGGCGACCGAGGTGTCGAGCGAACCGCCCAAAACGGATTCCGTAAGCCCGGATAGCGCGCACGCAGATAGCGAGAATGTGAGCGGTGAAGCGGCGGCCGCCGAGGCGGCACCGCAGCCCGAGCCTGCGGTGGAGACGGCTGCCGCCGCGCAGGATCCGGAACCCTCGTCCTCCGAAGCCCCGCCTCGGCCGATCTCGCCCTGGGTGATCGCGCCTGTTTCGGGCGCCGTCGCTGCCGCGCTGGTGATCGGCATCGGCTGGTTGCTCGGCTGGCCTGCCGTGCAGCCGGCGCAGCCGCCTGTGCCGCAGCTCAGCGCCGGCGCCATCGACGAGCTCACCGGGCGTGTCGCAGGCGTGGAAGCGAAGATCAGCAGGCAGGCTTCAAGCGATCAGGCGCTGACCGTGCGCATCGATGGCCTGGAGAAATCCGTGAGCACGCTGCGCGGCGAACTCGCGACGTCACGTGCACAGTCGGACAGACTGACTGCGGCGATCGATCAGGTGAAATCGATGCCACGCGATGGGTCCGCGTCCGCGCCGGATCTTTCTGGTGTCAACGATCGCATCGCAAGGATCGAGAGCGCCGTACGGAAGCAATCGGCTGAGCTCGCCCAGCAAGGCCATAAGATCGCGGAAGTGGGCGCAGCCGATGCAAAGGTCGCTGACGACATGCCGCTGCGCCGCGTGGTTGCCGCATCGCTGCTCGATGTCGCGGTCCGCCACGGCGATGCCTATGCGGCGCCGCTCGAGGCCGCCAAGCAGTTTGCGGAAAACCCTGATGTGCTCAAGCCGCTCGATGCGTTCGCGGCCTCCGGCGTGCCGAGCGCGGGTGCGCTCTGCCGCCAGCTCCTCGAGATCGTGCCAAAGCTTGCGCCGCCTCCGCCCGCGTCCGCTGCCACCACCGGCACCAGCATCGTTGATCGCCTGCAGGCGGGCGCGGCAAAGCTCGTGCGCATCGAGCGCACCGATGCGGCCGGCACCGATCGCGGCAGCGTGGTTGCGCGCATCACCCAGGCTGCGCTGCGCAACGATCTCGGTGAGGCGCAACGCGAACTGATGACGCTGGCGCCCGCCGATCGCACGGCCGCGCAAGCGTGGCTCGAAAAAGTCGAAGCGCGCGCCGCAGCGCTCGCGGCTTCGCGAACATTCGCCGATAACGCCATGGCTGGGCTCGCGAAGGCCGGACAGTAGGTTCTCCATGATCCGGATCATTCTGTTTCTTGTGTTGATCGCGCTTGCCGCGGCCGGCGCCGCCTGGGTCGCCGACCAGCCCGGCGACGTCGTGCTGTCCTGGGCCGGCGGGCGCGCCGTGACCACGCTGCCGGTGTTCGCGCTGGGGCTTGGCATCGTCGCGGTCGTGGCCGTCATCGTCTGGTCGATCCTGCGCGGCCTCTGGAGGGTGCCGGCGCGCATCCGGAGCGGCCGGCGCGAGCGCCGTCATGCGCGTGGCCGTCATGCGATCACCCAAGGGCTGCTCGCGATCGGCCATGGCGATTCGACGGCGGCGCGGCAGCATGCGGAAACGGCGCGGCGTCACGCCGGCGGCGATCCGCTGACGCTTCTCCTCAACGCGCAATCGGCGCAGCTCGACGGCGATCGCGAGGGCGCGCAGCGTGCGTTCCGCGCGATGGCCGAGCGCGAGGATACGCGGCTGCTCGGCCTGCGCGGCCTGTTCATCGAGGCGCAGCGTTCGGACGATGCGGTCGCCGCGGTCATGATCGCGGAAGAGGCGCTGAAGGTTTCGCCATCCTCGCCATGGGCCTCGCAGGCCGTGCTCGGCTTCTGCTGCGCCAAGGGTGACTGGGCCGGCGCACTGGCGATCCTCGACAACAACCAGACGTCCGGCCTGATCAATAAGGCGACCTATCGGCGGCAGCGCGGCGTGCTGCTCGCCGCACGCGCGCTGGAGTTCGAGACCGTCGACCGCGACCTGTCGCGCGAAAGCGTGACGGAGGCGATCAAGCTCGCGCCGACGCTGATCCCGGCCGCGGTGCTTGCCGCCAAATATGAGAGCGAGGCGCACCAGGTTCGGCGCGCGATGAAGATCGTCGAGACCGCGTGGCTGTCGCAGCCGCATCCCGATCTCGCCGATGCTTATGCGCATGTGAAGCTAGGGGACTCCGCGCGGCAGCGGCTGGTGCGGGTGGAGACGCTGGCGGCGAAGACACCAGGCAATATCGAGGGCGCGCTCGCGATCGCGCGCGCGGCCATCGACGCCGCCGAATTCGCCAAGGCACGCGAGGCGCTTACGCCCTTCATCGCCGCGCCGACGCAGCGCGTGGCGCTGTTGATGGCCGAGATCGAGCGCACCGAGCATGGCGACAGCGGCCGCGCCCGCGCCTGGACCTTGCGCGCGGTGCGCGCCCTGCACGATCCGGCCTGGACCGCGGACGGCTATGTCAGCGACCGCTGGCGGCCGGTCTCGCCGGTCACCGGCCGGCTCGATGCCTTCCAGTGGCAGACCCCGGTTGCCGCACTCCCGTCCGACAAGGGCCCGGCGATCGAATCCTCGCCGTTCGAGGAAGCGATGCTCGCCTCAAAACGGATCGAGTTGCCGAAGGAAGCCCCGAGCGCGCCGCCCGCAAAACCGCTCGAGCCGGTGGCCGAAAAGCCGGTCGACATCATAAAACCGGTTGAAGCAGCGCCGCCCGCTCCGCAGGACAACACGCCGCCGGCCGCACCCCCGGCCCCGGTGGAACCAGCGTCCGCCCCACCGCCAGCGGCCGCGTCGACCCCGCCCGCGCCACAGCCGGCACCGGCCGAATCATCGCCTGCGGCGGTCGCGCCGCTGTTCCGCGAACGCCAGGACATCCCCAAAACGCCCCCGGCGCCGATTCCGGCCGTGATTCCCATCGTCCGCGCCCCCGACGACCCCGGGATCGAGGAAGACGGCACCCGCGACGAATTTTCCGAGCAAATCGGCCCGCCCAAGGCCCAAGCCGGCGGCTGGCGCGGGTTTCTGTCCCGCTGGGGGAGCTGAGGCGCGGTCAAATGACCGCGTCAACCTTGCCAATCGAGGCCACGCCCGATATCAGTGCGCACGCGCTTTCCGGCCAGTCGCCGAACGGGTCCGCCGCAATAGCTCAGTTGGTAGAGCACGTCATTCGTAATGACGGGGTCGGGGGTTCGAGTCCCTCTTGCGGCACCACTTCACTTCCGCAGTCGTTCTCCACCGTTCGTTTTCAATGCTCAAGACATTGAAATCGATGCGCTTTCATAGCATTCCGCTCGCGTCAGTTCCTCCCCGTTCGTTGACAGCCGTAGAAACTGTGGTTCTTTTGGTGGTGCTCGGTTCAGCGAGCGATTCCGAAAGGACCACACTTCGGGAGCGGGGACATGGCGGGCGGGAAACTCACGGATAAGGCCATCAAGAACGCGAAGCCGGGCGATCGGCTCGCAATTCTTTCTGATGGCGGCGGCCTCCAATTGTGGCTGACGCCGACAGGCGGGAAGCTCTGGAATTACGCCTATCGGTTCGCTGGCAAGCGCAAGCGGTTGGCGATCGGGCCCTACGGCAAGGATCCGGCTGGTGTGCCGCTGGAAGCAGCTAGGAAACGGAGGGATGAGGCGGCAGGCCTCGTGCGAGACGGTGTGGACCCAGCGACGCGGAAGCGGCAGGCGAAGGCCGCGCGGGCAGAGGCTCACGCCAACACGTTCGCGGTGGTGGCGGACGAATTGCTCGATAAGAAGAAGCGCGAAGGCGTCGCCGATGCGACCGCGGGCAAGTTGGAATGGCTGCTGGGTCTAGCCAAAGCTGATCTGGGGGCGTTACCGATCTCCGACATTTCAGCCGGCGAGATTCTGCGTGTTCTTCGGCCACTCGAAGCGGCGGATAAGCTCGAGACGGCCAAGCGCCTGCGAGCGGTCATCGGTTCGGTGTTCCGCTACGCTATCGCCACCGCGCGCGCCGAGAACGATCCGACCCAAGCCCTGCGTGGCGCGATCGCCTCACCGAAACCCCAACACCGTCCCGCGGTTACCGATCCGACGGAGTTCGGGGGCCTCTTGAGGGCTATCGAAGGCTTTATGGGGCAACCAACAACGAAGGCCGCGCTGAAACTCATGGCGCTGCTCGCTTGTCGCCCCGGCGAATTGCGGCAGGCAAGCTGGACGGAGTTCGATCTCGATCATTGCGTTTGGGAAATTCCCGCCAAGCGAATGAAGATGCGCCGGCCTCACCGCATTCCGCTGCCGACGCAAGCTGTGGCTATCCTGAAAGCGCTGCATCCCATCACGGGACACGGCGCCGCCGGATTGGTGTTCCCGGGCCTGCGTAGCGTGAAGCGGCCGATTAGCGAGAACACCATGAACGGCGCTTTACGGCGCATCGGGTTCTCCCAGGAAGAGGCGACCGCGCACGGCTTCCGCTCCACGTTTTCAACGCTGGCCAATGGGAGCGGAAGGTGGAGCGTCGACGCCATTGAGGCGGCGCTTGCGCATATCGAGCCAAACGCGGTGCGTCGAGCGGCGCAGTCCACCGCGGAAGGTGTCGGCGTAATGGCTGAGGACACTTCCGCCTCCCTTATTTCGCTTCATCAAGTCCCGCGTCAGAGGAAGGACAAATTCGCGGCCGCCCGTGCCAAGGCTTACCGGCAGCGCAAAAGGCAACGAGCGAAGCCGGCCACCTCCGCCGACGCGTCCATCCTCCGAGTCTTTGACCCCACCGGAGCTTCGGGTTGGCGCAATTGGCGGACCGTCCGAGGCGCCATCGGTCATTACATCGTTGACCGCTCCGGCCCATCGGGAAGAATGTGTCACGCGAGCGCGACACGCCACGCACCAACCGGCCGTGGCGCTCGCACCGGTTTCGGAAGGCGTCACGCCCCGTCACGACGGACCCGTCAGGTTCCGAGCGGTGACGACCCACCCGATCGTCACGCGGTCACGGCACAACCTTGCCTCGGTCGTCCTGATGACGGTCGCCCTTGCCCTCGCCGGCGTCGGTGTCACGATCAATGGTTGGTTCGCTCGGTCGTTGGGCGCAAGCGACGTGGCTGGATGGCTCTTTCTCGCTATTGGCGTGGCCGCTGACCTCATTGCCCTCGTTTTGCCGTCCTGTGCCGCCGCTCAGTGGCAGGCTGGGCAGCGGGGGCCGGCGCTCCTGGGCTGGGCCTTCTGGCTGGTGGCATTCGTTTTCGTCGTGACGGCGGGCATCGGCTTCGCCTCCACCAACATCAGCGACGTGACACTAACACGTGCGTCACGAGTCACGCCCGCCGTCACCGACGCGCAGGCGGCGTTGGTCGACGGCATGGCGGCCCGCGACCGGGAGTGCAAGGGCGGCGTGGGCAAGTTCTGCCGGGAACGCGAAGCGGCGGTCACCGAGCGCCGCCGGATCCAACGTGATCAGTAAATGCTGCCGATAAGCGGAGCGCGCGACCCTTTATTTCGTCCGCTTTTTCTCTTGCGATAGAGACCCGGGTGCTTGGTTGTCTCGAACATTTAGACCGGAGCCTCACTCTGAGAACCCGGTTGACCCCGGCGTGAACTTCAGCTGCTTTGTGTTGTCGCGCACGACCCCAACATCGTTCTCGTTGAAGCCGTCCGGCGCTTCAGCCTCGATCTCTAGGGTGAGCTTGACCTTGGTGCCTTTCGTGCGCTGGAGCTCCATGATCACGCTTTCAACTATCCTTCCGAAAGCGTTGACCGGGCGATTGCCTGCATCGATCTCCACCGACCCGTAGAACCGGCGCGGCTTGCCGGCTCTAGGAGGTTTCGGCAGCTCAGGCGGCGGCGATCCCGCCGGCATATCCGGGGTGACTCCTCCCGTGCCGGGTCCGGCCCCGGGGCGCGGTGCGTCCCGTAACCGCTCTAGCGCGACCTCCTTGCCCACGAGCACTGCTGCGGGGCCGAAGAACTCCGGCGGCGACTTTGCAAAGATCAGCCCCTGGTAGGCATCGTTCACCGCGTCATAATTCTCGGCGTAGCCGAACATGGGATCGAGCTTGCCCAGCGCGTCCTTGATCGCCTGCTCCAACACCACGCGGTCCCGGAGCTTCGGCAAGTAGACATAGGAGGCAAACCACTCGACAATCTCGCTGATCGGCAGTCGGGGTCGGTCCTCGGGCCAGAGTGGCTTGACGTGCCGCCACAGCGACTCTGCTCCTAGCGTGTCCATCGCGACGCCGTCCGCGCGCACCTTGTCATAGACGCCCTGCGGGATCGCGCTCTTATCTCGTCCCGAAACCGCGAGGTGCTCCAAATCGAATGCCTTGCCTGCCTCGGTGTCGGCGTTCTTGATCGGGTAGAGCACATGGCTCCAGGCGTTGCGCACCGCCTTTTGAGCACCTTCCCGGCTCGTCTTCGCCTTGTCCTTCGCGTCGGTGGTCTGCGCCTGGGTCAGCTGCTGCTGGAGCTTGTCGTCCGCGACGATCGAGGCCCAGGCCATCGAGCGGCGGACGGACTCGCGTGCGGTAGCGAGATGCGCCTCGTCTGGCGCGACGAACAGCAGCGTGTTGCGAAGCCGGCGCTGCGAGGCCCGGCAGCGCGTCAGCGCATCGGTCACCGCGTCCGTCGCGGCGCTCTTGGCCGTACCTTTGCCCACATGTGGCGTCGACGAGCCTAGGATCACGAGGGAGAGCGCATCGGCCTCGTCGATGTTCGTCGCATCGTCGGGCGTGGCGAAAACTCTGTGGAAGCCACCCTTCGTCGCTGCGTCCTCCTGCAGCAGGCGGGCAATTGCGCCGTCGACCTCGTGGTCGGGGTACGCCTTGGCGCGATCATCGGCGACGCGGTTTAGCGTCGGCTGCGTGGAGAACCAGAAGCGTCCGGCCTCCTCGTAAAGATAGGCCGCGCGCTGCTTCAGCTCGTTCAGCGCCTCGGCGAAAATCGCCAGCTGGTCGCCCGGCTCGGCACAGGCAAGCCGCAGCGCGGGCGCACCGATCCCGGCGTTGGGATGCCCGACGAGCGGCGCGGAGCACAGGAAGACGGCGCGCGCGGCACGTGTGGCGGCTCGGGCCTGGGAGATGCGGCGCTGTGGGTTCGCCTCGATCTGCGCGGGCAGGGCGCCCTCGCCATCAACCTCGCGATCGACGATCGCGCCAAAGGCCGGGTCCAACGGGTATAAGACGCTCGCGCGGATGCGGTCGTTCGCAATCGGTACACGTGAGGGCATGATCAGCGGATCAGGCACGCGCTCGTGCCAGAGTACGCCAACCACATTGGCCATGAAGCGCAGGACGCCCCGCGTGCGCTGGAACTTGTCGAGGCTCGCCCAGTCCTTCGAGAGCCTATCGAAAAGCTCCGGGTGGATCGGGTAGGACATGCGCAGAAGGTCGTAGTAGCGCGCCTCGCGCACCTCCGGCGGAAACTCCGGCGCGTTCTTCTTGTAAAGGTCGTGGAACGCCTTGACGGTCTCATCCCGCGCCTTTTCGCCGTCCGAATCGAGCGTCTGAAACAAGCGGCGGCGGATGATCTCATAAGTCTCGTCGCCCGATGCTGGCATCCAGGGTGACTGCACGCGCCCGAAGACCTTCTCCAGCCGAGCCAGTGCCTCTACTCCCTTTTCGCCGCCAGCCTCCGTGTTCGCCTCCGGCAGCGAACCGACAAGCAGCGCATTCGGTGCGATCTTCACTGCCTCGGTCAGAGACTGGATGAAGGACAGGAACGCTTCAAAACGATCGTCGGGCAGCTGACGAGCATAGGCGACCAGCTCGTCGAGGAGAATGACGCTCGGCCCGGCGAGTTTCAGCACCTCGACCATCAATTCGGAGCCGGGGTTCGTGCGGGCTGCTTCGGCGTCCGACACGATCTTCAGCCCGCGCTCGCCGGCGAGCCGCCAAGCGATGTAGCCCCAGAGTGTGTGCACCTTCGGGCCGTTCTGGAGGATGAGCGACGTATCGGTCCCCTTGGACGATCCCACAAAGACCGCCACCTGAGGCTTCTTCCAGCCGGTTAGGCCGGCCGCCTTGAAGAGCTGTCCAACTCCTTCGAGGTGGTCCAGTTCTGCTGATTTCGCGAGGTGGTACACCGCCAGCATCGTGTGCGTCTTGCCGCCACCGAAGGCGGTCTGGAGACCAATGATGGGGTCGCCGCCCTTGCCGGAGAGACGCTGCAGGCTGCTCGTCAGGACACGGCGCAGTCCCTCGGTGAGGAAGGTGATGCGGAAGAAGCTCTCTGCCGTGCCGTAGTCCTCGGTTGCATGGCCCGCGTCCACGGCAAAGAGATCGGCGGCGAACTCCGCCTCCTTGAATCGGTTGGCGAGCACGTCAGGATGCGGCAGGGCGACCTCGATCCATGGCTTTAGCCCCTTGCCGGAGGCAGTTTGCGCAAGAGGCGGTGCGAGGTCGAGCTTAGGGGCTGCTGGGCTCGCGGCCGCCGCCTGCAGCGACTGCGAGGGCGCGACGCCGTGATTGCGCTGGGCATCGTAGAGCTTCCGCACCTCCACGACGTCATGTTCGGGGGCCTTCACAGCCTTGAGCAGCTGGTGCATGGCGTCGAGATAACGCAGTGCCTCGTCGTCCTGGAGCGGGATCGAGAGGTGCGCCGTCGCGTTGCGTGCTTCGAGCGCGGTCGAGGCGAAGTTGCGGACGCGGTGCTTCTCATTGCGCGGAAAGGCTTCGTCGAAGACCTCGCGCCAGCGGTCGAGCATGGTCTTGACAAGGCCATAGGCGTCGAGCGCGGAGTTGGGCGCTGAGCCCATGGCACGGCTGGCGTAGTGCAGCCAGCGGTCGCCGTGCACCGCCTTCATGCGCGCGGTCACGAAGGGCGTAAGGCCGCGCTGCAGATGGAAGAGGCCGTTCTGGACACGGGTCAGCAATTCCTTTTCGGCAGACATCAGCGGTTCCTCCCACCGAACGCGAATGCGCCCTGCGCAGCGTCAGCCGGGGCAGCAGTCGTCAGATTGGCGACGCGGTCCTCGAGATGCGCCCATTCCTGCGCCAGCTCGTTGTAGACCAGCGCCTCCTGACTCCATCCTTTCTGTGTGGCGATCTCAAACAACCGGTAGGCGAGCTTCTGGGCCTCTCCGGATTTCGCGCCCATTTGGGCGACGAGGCGCGCTGCCGCCTCGCCGCCGCCATCCTCGGCGTTGAGCACGCGCGCGGTGTGCTGGACGCACTCCCACACCGTCAGAGTCCTGTCCGTTGCAGGCGACCAGTCGGCGGGCAGGTCGTCGCGCTTCATCAGCGCGGTCTTGCCGTGCAAGTTCTGGAACACGCCGGAGTCGTATAGCGCGCGGTCGGGGATGTTCTTGGCGTTGGCGAGCGTTGTCAGCTCGCCGGACGATTTGACCTCGAAACCGTAGCTGGCGAACCAAGCTAGCGCGACCTGCGTTTCGGAGTCGAAGTTGGCATCGAGTTCATTCTCGATCTCCTCCCAGGCACGGTTGATGAGCGAAAGCGCTGTCTTCACGCTCATGGCGCTGTCGTTATTTTCCAGTACCTTTGCGTAGCGGCTGAACACGCCCATTCCCGGACCGATAACGGCCTGCTGCATGTCGACGGGGCCGACGCCCGCCTTGCGGATGTCGTCAATCGCGTCCGGCATCTCGCGTTTGAGCGAGCGGGTAAATTCGGCGCGGGTGACGACTTCGGCGTTCGTGGCACGTCTTCGGCAGACGAGCACGACTGAAGAGGCTAGAGCGTTTGTCTCGCTGGCGATTAGTCGAGTTGCACCTTCGGTGCGGATTGGCCATGTTCCATCCACGATGAGGCCGGCGTCGACCACGGCCTGCAGGAAGGAAGCCCATCCCGCTGAAGTCACACCGTCGTGCGCCGCTTCGGTTTGCTTAAACGCATAATAATTGACTACGGGCTCTGTAAGGCGTGAAGCATCCGCTGCTTTGCGTAGCGCTTCCGACATCCCGTTCATAAAAAAGTCTTCGGCCGCATCGTTTCCCCCATGCCGATACGGGTTGGCTACAAGCTCTTCTTCCTTAGGTGTCAGCAGGCGTCGAAAAAGCTCAGGCCAGACAGGGCTACTCGATCGTCTCAACCACAGGTAAAAATAGTCAGACAGATCCGCGTATCCAATGTTGTCGTAATAGGGTGGATCAGTACAGATCGCGACTTTTGTCTCCGACAAGCCTCTTGCATCTTTCAGGACAATCTGACCAACCGAACTCTTGCCGCAATGCTCCTCAACGGCCCGCATGCCTCCCTTAACAACCTCCGTCCAGTCACCACCTGCACCCGCAAACGGGTTGATTTCTGCAAAATCCCAAATCATCGGCAGGGCCTGTCGACCAAATCCAGGTGCGGTTTTCGCCTCCCCGGACCGCCAGCGTGATTGCGTGGTCACAAACATAGACATCTTGCTGCTGAGCAAACCCAAATATGTCGCTACAGCATCCGCATAAGCCATCGCGCCACAACCGCCTTCGTGCAATGCTTTGCTGTCATCTGCCAAGCCAGTCGTACGTCCGTCGGCCAACGCACGCTCCCGCCCCTCCGACACGAGGTCGGAGAAGGTGGTCAGCGCGACGAGTTGACGCGAGGTGAAGAGGGACGCGAAGGTCGTGAGCCCATACTGAACGGTCCAGAAATTGCGCGGATCGTGTGGAAGCTCGCCATCTGGCTGCCATTCTGGATGTGCCTTCGACGCGATTTGCTCGTGGACACTCGTCGGCGTGAGATAGACTCGTGACGGCCGGCCCTCCGCGACGATTGCCATTAGCCGCGCGCCTATCCTTCCCTCAAGCCCTTCCTGCTTGACGTGATCTCCGTCGATAGCAGTCCCGGTGAGCACGCACGAGAAGTTCGATCCTCGTCCCGTTTTCGTGCCTTTCTTGAGGCGTTCCTCTTCGGCCTTCGTCAGCTTCCCTGTCTTCACCTCGAAGCGCCAGCCGTCCTGCGCTTTCGCGTCAATCACCGGCTCGACCCACGCCTTTTTGCCTTCCTTGGCGGAGAGCATGAAGGAGGAGACGAGCGGCACCATCGCACCCTTTGCGCTAGGGTCGGGCGAGCGCACGGTGCGCGCCCAGAGCCAGGCGATGACTGTCGCCTCGGAGCCGTCCGTCAGCTTCGCTGTTGGATAGAGATGGCCAATGCGCTTCTCAGCCTCGTCACGCATCCACTGGCCGTAGTAGCGCACATCTTCCGCGAGCCCCTGCGCGCCCTTCCAGTTCCGTAACTGCCCGTGCTTGGCCTCCGTTCGCGCCTTCGGATTGACAGGTGGCAGACCCGCAAACTTCGGCGGAATTTCCACCAGTGCCTTGCCGATCAGCACCGCAACCGGATTGAGGTCCGACCCGTAAGCGCGCAAGCCGAGCCGCTGCGCCTCCAGTGGGATCGAGCCCCCGCCCGAGAACGGATCATAGACCGGCGGCGCCTTGGTCTGGAGATAGTCGAGGATCGCTTTGCCGCTCGTCTTCAGCGGCGGCTCCTCGCCAAGGTCCCACGCGACCGTCCGCGCGATCTCCCACCGCGCAGCGTTGAGCTTCGCCTCGTCATTTGACGCCTCCCACGGCACGATGTCCTCGATGACCTTGTGCAGCCGCCGACGCTCGACATCCTGCGCCTCCGCGGTCGGATATCGGTCAGGCCATGCTGAGGGATCGTCGACGAGCTGCGCGAACAGCACCGCCCGGCACGCCGCCAGAGGCCGGCGCGCCCACCACAGGTGAAGAGTGGAGGGATGCCCGTGCCGAATCGACTTCTCGCGGGCCGAGGCTGTGTTGATGGCCTCGAGCGGGATTGAGACCTCTATGAGCTTTTTGCGAATGGGTGTGGTCATGGGCCTCGGCTGGGCAGCAGTGTGAAGGTGTAGGCGTAGGGTCCCGTGCGGATGATCTCGACTGTATCGCCCGGTGAAGCGCCCGAGTCTTCGAAAAAGCGCCGCAACGTTTCACCCCTGGCCCGCAGGATACCCTTATCCCCCGCGATGTCCGTCTCGATTGTCCCGCCCGGATCGAAGGTGACCCGCAGGTTCTTTGCAGCGATGCCGGACTTGTTGCTGCCGCCGATCGCGTCCGACGGGAAGAAATCGATGATTGATCTCAGGTAGACATGACCGTGCCTGAGGTTGCCGCTGGTGAGCTCGACTCGGCGGCTCATCCCCGCCGGTATGCCGACGACTGGCGGGACCGAACTTGGAGCATGGGGTGCTGCGAGTACGGCTATTTGCCCAGCGGTGGAGGCCGTTGGGGTAGAGGAATCAAACTTTGCTTCAGAGGAGGCGTGTCCGCCGATCCTGCCCATGATCATCGCTGCAACCTGATCGTCCAGCGTCACCCAACTTACACCGCCCTTGTGTGCATACCGGACCGGAGGCTTCAATGGCTGAACGTTCTCCAGAATCCAAGGGTACACCCAGCCCTGCGCTATGACGGAATCCTGCTGATCCAGCGGCACACCATGCAGATGCACGGTCTCCGCGTATGTTTCTGCGTCGAGCGGACCGGGCGAGTCGACAAGACTAGCCGTGGCCACGACTTGCCCGCTGCCCTTGCGGATCAGTCCGATCAATCCACGCGTCTGCACCGGCCTCGACCGCATCTCCCAGGTCTTTCGGCCAGCGAGGATCTCGCCGATCCAGGGTTCGCGGATGATTGTCGCCTTCATCGTCGTCTCTGCCCTGCGGTGCGATTACTTGCGCGCCAGCGATGCAAGCTGCTCGAAGCTGAAGACGACAGCCGTCTCAGCGAATCCGAGTTCGCGATCGAAGAAGTTCTGTACGTAGAGCGGCTCCAGCGCGTAGCCGTCATCCACCCGGACCAGCGCCAGATAGAATGCGTCCGGTGCATTGAGCGCAGCCAGCAGCTCGTTCTTGGTGATGATGATTTCGCGCCCGTCGCGATGGCGACCCTTGACCTCGATGAACCGGAGCTTGCCCGACCTGCCATCCCGGCTTTCGATATCATAGCCTTTGTTCTCGGAGGAGACGTCGCGCGGGGCATTGCCCAAAGCCCGCTCGGCCGCCATGACCGCGTCCATGGCCGCTTTCTCGATCTCGGCGCGTGCGATCGGGTCGTCTGAGAAGCCGGTTGGTCCGGCTGTCGGAGTCTCTCCGGCAATCTTGCGTAACAACCCTTTCGGGAGGACTAGCGCGGCGCCCTTCAGAACGGGCGGCATGGCGCTGATTTGGCGTTCGCGATCAAGCTCTCCCTGGCGTCTATGCAGGCGCTCCACGAGACGTTGGGCGGTCGCCTCGGCGTTCTGGGCATTGATGCGCTGCTCCTTGCCCGCGCGGTCCTCCTCGCGAAGTCGTGCCGCTCGGGTGTCCCACCAAGTGATCTCGCGATTCAGCCGGTCGCGAACCTCTCGCTCGACCTTGTCGATTTCTACGAGTCGACGCTCCTTCACCTCGGCGAGGTGCCGCGGAACGAGGTTCGCGATCGCGTAGCCGATGGCGCGCTGCTCGACGTGCCCCGCAAGCCAATCGGCGTTCAGCAGCTCGCGCAGGACCGCGACTTCCTCCTGCTTCGCCGGACGGAAGTCGAGATAGGGCGCAGGGCCGCCGTCAAACGCGGATCCATCCTGTTTCAGGAAGATGAACTGCAGGCGCTGGGAGATCGCGCGCGGCTCGCCGGACTTGGACGGTCGTCCGTCTCGGATCGCGTGTTCAAGGTAGACAAGCAGCCGGGGGTCAAGTCCTTCGTCCGCTTCGTCCACGAGAACGCCGCCCTGGCCGAGCAGTGGCTGGAACCGCTGCAGAACGACATCCACCACGGCGTCGAGCAGCGGATGCCCCGGCGCGAGGAGCTCAGCCTGAGGCTGGCCGTTGATAAGGGTCTTCTCGAAGGTCACGCGCGCATAGCGGTCGAGGACCGGGTCGCCCCGTCCGATCAGGCGGTCGCGCTCCTTCAAGACGCCTGGCACGCGCGTAATCTCGAAGCGGCCCGACTCACGTTCGGAGGTACGCCCCCCAAGCAGCGAGAACGCCTCGCGGAAAAAGGATCCAATGAAGTGCGGCTGCAGGCGGCGCGCCTGCGCGCGCTCCATCTGCTCGCGGATCACCGAGACTGAGTGCGGGTCCATGCCTTCCGAGGTGAGCTTGCGTTCCGCGACGAGCTTCTCGATCGATTCCACATCGACTGCGCCATCGACCTTCCGGAACAGCTCCGCCTTCTTCTCCGAGCGGTCTGCGTACCGGATTGCCTCTACGAGGAGATCGCGCAGGGCTTGCCCCTCGAATAACTCGCCGAGCACATCGTAGACCTTGCCGCCGAGCGCCTTGCGTGCCTCCTCCAGTTTTTCCAGTAAGCGGCGATAGACCTCGCCCTCACGCGTGTTGGTGGCGCAGAGATTCCACAGGTGGCAGACCTCCGTCTGGCCGATGCGGTGGATGCGCCCGAACCGCTGCTCCAGCCGGTTCGGATTCCAGGGCAGGTCATAGTTGACCATCAGATGCGCGCCGCGTTGCAGGTTCACGCCTTCGCCCGCCGCATCGTTCGCGATCATGACCCGGACTTGCGGATCGCTGTTGAAAGCAGCGATCGCGGCCCTGCGCGCCTCACGCGCCACGCCGCCGTGGATCACGACGACGCTCTCCGCCCCGGCCACTCCGCCGATCTTTTGCTGCAGGTATTCCAGCGTGTCCCTGGGCTCGGTGAAGATGATGATCTTGCGGCGCAGGCCGGTAGCGGGGTCTCGGATAACTGGGTCGTCCAGGATCGACATCAGCTCGCGCCATTTCGTGTCCTGGCCAGACTGCTTCAGCCGAAACGCCTGCTGTTCGAGCTGCTTCAGATGTTCGATTTCGGTCTTGAGTTCATCGATGGTCCGCGCCGCAGTGGCTTGGTCGAGGATTTGCTCTTCGACTTCCTCCGCCTCGTCGCCAGGTGCCTCCTCTAGATCGTCGGGGTCATAGGCTTTGATGTCGCGAGCGCCGCTGAGCTGAGCCGAGCCGCCTTGGCGCATCATCAGCTCCTCGCGCAGGCGTTCTTCGAGTCGCTTGCGGCGGCGCTCAAGCGACTTGTAAATCGCAGCGGGAGACGAGGCGAGACGCCGCTGCAGGACTTGCAGGGCGAAGCCGACATTCGCTTGGCGCTTGCCGTCACCGCCACGATCAGCGCGGTTCATCTCCTCGCGCACGTATGTTGTCACACCCTGATAGAGTGCCGCCTCGTCCGGCGACAACTCGTAGCTGGCGGTCTGAGCACGGCGCTCGGGGAAAAGCGGGGTCCCGTCGAACCGGTATAGCTCCTCTTTCGTCAGGCGGCGCAACATGTCCGAAACGTTCGCCTTGTGGACGCCCTCGCGGAAGCGCCCCTCGAACCGGTCCGCATCGAGAAGGCCCATGAACAATTGGAAGTCGGCCTCTTTGCCATTGTGCGGCGTCGCCGACATGAGAAGCAGGTTGCGCGTCCGCTCGCCGAGCAGCTTGCCGAGCTTGTACCGCTTGGTCTCCTTGACCTCGCCACCAAAGTACGAGGCCGCCATGCGGTGGGCTTCGTCGCAGATGATCAGGTCGTACTCGGGCGCGGCTTCCAGCTTGGCGCGCAGGTCGTCGGAGCGAGAGGCCATATCGAGCCGCACGATCAGGCGCGGTCGGTCGATGAAAGGATTGCCCGTGAGCGACGCTTCAATCTGGTCACGGGTAAGGATCTCGAACGGCAGCGAGAATTTTTCGGCCAGTTCGTCTTGCCACTGTTCCACTAGCCCGCCGGGCGCGACGATCAGACACCGTTCCAGATCGCCACGTATAAGCAGTTCCTTTATCAGCAACCCCGCCATGACCGTCTTGCCCGCGCCCGGGTCGTCGGCCAGCAGAAAACGCAAGGGCTGCCGCGGAAGCATTTCGCCGTAGACGGCCGTGATCTGGTGCGGCAGGGCTTCAATCTGCGAGGCGGTGACCGCTAGATAAGGGTCGAATAGGTGGGCGAGACGGATGCGGTAGGCTTCGGACGCCAGACGCAGAAGTCCACCGTCCGCGTCGAAGCTGTAGGTTCGGCCCGGCTCGACCAATTCGAGTCCAGTTTCCTCGCCTCTATAGAGGAGACGTTCCCCGACTCGACCATTTGCCCGAAATACAACATTGATCGCGTCGGGGCCGAACCGCGCCACCTGAACGATTTCTGCGACGCCGGAGGCGTCTAAGCCCCGCACCCGTGAACCTGGCTTGATCTGATCAAACGATATCATCAGCCCCCCGAGCCGGCACAGTCGCTTCAAACTGGAGCGATTTCAAGGGGATCTTCTCTCATCGTTCCATGAGTGCTGCTCCATGCGACCGTCTTGAAGGCTTGCCGATTTAGGTGGGGACATCGGGACGAATGGGACTATCTTGGAAAGACGCGCGTGTGCGATCTTATGGCGCGGATTTCGGAGGCCAGAAATGTCCGACATCGAACGAACCTCGGCCGGCCTTCAGATGATCATCCCCGGATGCGAGCGGCGCACCCTGCCACGATCGACAACACGCGTCGATGACGCTGGCCAAGGCTTGCTGGGATTCTACAAGCCACCGAGCCTGCGGGAGCAGCTTGCCAACCGGGCCGAGGCACCCTTGCAGCCGAGCAGGGGCCAGAAGCCGCTGCCGGTGACCGGATTGTTCGGCGGCAAAGCTCCCTAAACTACTGCCGTACCGCAGCGATGGTTGCCAGCACCCCCACGTAACAGCTATCCCAGTCGGCACCGAAGCCGCCATAGGTTGCCAGCGCGTCCTCGGCCAGCCGCTCTCGGCAGAGATTCCGGACGGTCAGGCCGCCACCGAAATGAAAGAACGCCGGGTCCCCGCTGATGGGAAGTCCACGCCCGTGCAAATCGCGCAGCTTCTCCAAGACGTCGCCCGGCAAGTGAGCCGCCACATGCTGCTCAACGTCCTTTCGGATTGCCTCGGGCACCTCCGACCAAGCCCTCTTGGAGCGGGCGTCGGGATCGCGGGCGCTCTCGTCCGGAACATAGGCAGGACCTCGTTTCATCCTCGCATGTCCCATTGTTGAATCGGTTCCGTCCCATGACTCACCAAGCTATCCCAAAACCGGCGCGCTGGCGGATTTTACTAGAAGCGCAAGATCAGGCTTGAACCTGCTAAATGGCGCAAAAACCCCGCGGAGGACGCTTGGGCTTCGGCTGTATTTGTCCATTTGTCTCATGCAGAGGCGCGGCCCGCTCGACCTCGGCAAGCTCAATGAGCGCCTGTCCCAGGTCGGAGCTGAGAATCCAGCCAATGGTATCGGAGCGAGATGAGTGCCGGCTCCGGGGTGATGGAGCCCGAGCCGGCTTAGCGCGAACCCAGGGTGATAGACCCGGAGAAGGCGTCGCGCGAATTAGCGAGGCGCGCTGACTAAACAGTCTCACTGTCCCAGCCGGTGTCCCACAATTAATTGGGATGACTCGAAAGGCGCGACGGGGGCAAAGGTTGAAGGGCGAAAGAGATATCAGTCGTCGCTTCGGCGGCCTTGCGGGCAGTCCGATCGGCGAGAGGTCGATCTTGGCTACAGCATTCGAGATGATTTGCTGGATTTGCTCGGGAGACTTGGTTCGATGGCCTTGAGCAGTGTCGACTGATAGTTGCCAACGGCCATGCACTCGATCGGCCGCGGTACTCGAAGGGCAAATATGAGGACGCTCAACGTGGAGCTCGGAAGGCTGGCCGTGGAATCTGGGCCGGCAGTTTCGTCGAGCCTTGGCAGTACCGGGACTGCATGAGATCTGGCGGCCGGCCGTCGGGGTGTTCGGACGATGCGAACGCGCATCCGTAGCCCCTGCGCTCGCCCCCATTTGCCCGATTCCCATAGGCCCCGCTCGCCTGCGACCTACCGTCGGCTGCTATGATTCCGAGCGAGTCCGGCCGTCAAATTGACCCAGCTCAAATTTAACGATCGGCTTAAGACCTTTTCCACTTGTAAAGCACACTGTAAAGTGTCAAGTGACTTGTCAAGTGGAGGGACCTATGAGCGAAAAAATGAGCCGCGCGCCGGTCTATCTCGGCTTGGCACAGGTACGCTTCAATCGCCTCCTGGCTTTGGACGGCTACGCCCCCGCAATCCAAGAGCTGTTCCGGAAACTAGGCTATCCCGATTTCAGGAAGGTTCACGCACAGATTTTCAGCCTCAATGTCACCGGGGCGACTGAGGGCGGTCAAGGAGTGCCGGCCGTCCCCCTCGTGCAGTACGTATTCTCAAATATTGAACGGACGCTTTGCTTTGTTCTGCTTCAGGACGGGCTCACATATATGGCCACCGAATATGACGTGTTTGAAACATTTTCCGAGCGACTGCTCGAAGCACTTTCGATCGTAGATCAGATTGTCGGTGGGCTAAGCTACACGGATCGAATCGGCGTTCGATATCTTGACGCCGTTTACCCGGAGCACGGGGATCGACTTGCCGAGTACCTGAACCCGGGCGTGATGGGATTAGTGGGGGCTTTGGAAGGCGATCTTACCCATTCGTTCTTCGAAACAGTGACCAGGACTAAAAATGTAACTCTTGTCTCTCGGGTGATTGTACAACCGGGTCCAGTGGGAATACCTGCGGACCTCCAACCTCTTCTGCTCAATTTGCCCGAGCGATTTCAGGGTCTCGACGCCCTGCATGCTACTCTTGACAACGACGGCTTCATTGAAGCGCGTGCGAAGTACGACCCAGCCAGGGTCAAATCCGAGCTTTTCTTACTTCACGACGAAATCGGAAACATTTTCAAATTGACCGTAACTGATCACGCTCTGAAAAAATGGAAGTAGCGCGATGACATTGCCAACCATGCCAACGGCCCATTGGTTCTCAGCTTCCGTCTTTGCGGCGGCAACAATCGCGCTGCAGGTGGGTACGGGCGGGCTTGCGACCGGTGAATACTACAGAGCGAAGGGCGAAAAAGGTTATGCCTTTGCTCGCTACGACGCTCCGGATCAAAACACCGCTCCCGAGCGCACTCCAAGCCAAGAGATCTCGCGCGTGCGAGAGGTTTTGAAGCTTAGCATCACCGATCTTGCGGGCTTGTTCGGCGTGTCTCGGCAAGCCATTTACGATTGGCAGTCCGGTAAAGCGGCCGCGGTGGAGAATGCCAGCAAGCTTTCAAGTTTAGCTCGCGCTGCTGACAGCATTGCTGCGGAGGTGCCGAACCCGGTCCTCGCGCTGCGAAGAAAGCTCGCTGGGGGAAAGACCTTTGTCGAGCTGATCAAAGAGGGGGGCGACGCCGAGGTCGCTGCGCTAAATCTGATATCGATGCTTCGAAGCGAGAACGAGCAGCGGGCTCGAGTGGAAAAACGACTCGCCGGCAGGGTCGAGCGCAAATTGGGAAACCATACTCTCGGCGTTCCAATGCTCGACGAGGAAAGTTAGACGCCGGCCATGGCCATTTGGGATAACGACACCAAGTGGCGTCAAGGCCATTTTTTGCCTCGCCAGGCTCTGCTTGAGGCAAATCTAGTGAACGATCACGATGCGACTACTGCGATAGCGATCGTAATCTCTCATGACTGTGATTTGGCTCATTCCGCCGACACCGAGCCGATGGTCGAAATAGTCGTCGGACAAAGACTCACCAAGTCAGACGGAAACTACACTTTCGCGAAAAATGTTCGCAAGCTTCATCTCCACTGCTCTTCTGGTTCTCGATCGAGCCTGGTTGAAATAGCCGCCACCGCAAAAATCTCCATTTCAAAAGCAGTGCTGGCAAACCATGAGCCTGACACCGAAACCGCTTTGACTTACGAAGAGCTTGTCGTGCTTCAACGATGGCTAGTCGCACGATATCAGCGATCCGCGTTTGCGAACGAGTTCAACAGACGCCTTAGAGCAACCGGCGTCGAAGATGGTTTGAGGGCACTCACGACCAAATACGGCCGCTATCTTCGTGCGATTTTCTTTGATGTTGACGAAGGGAGGGAGGTGGAGCGGACCGATGAAGTCGATGCCTATGACCTTGTCGTGATCTTGCTCTACGATACGGACAACGATCCCAATGAGGCGAAAGCGAAGGCAGACGAAGCCCGTTTGGCTATCGAACAGCTTTTTGCGGGCAAGTGCCGTCAGGGATGGGCTTGGAACAACATAGAGCTTCGCTCCTGCGAAGTAATGGCGGATCGAGCCCTGTCGTTCCGCGATGCATTGTCTTTCAAAGAATGGCGCGCCGAGCATGTCAGCCTGAAGGCGAAGCCTCCGCAGCCATTTCTCCACGAAGGTCATTAAAGGCGAAAGGCTCGCCACACCCGCCTTGAAGTAACGTGGTCTTGAAAGGACG
Source organism: Bradyrhizobium sp. 31Argb (assembly GCF_043638955.1). Taxonomy (NCBI): domain Bacteria; kingdom Pseudomonadati; phylum Pseudomonadota; class Alphaproteobacteria; order Hyphomicrobiales; family Nitrobacteraceae; genus Bradyrhizobium; species Bradyrhizobium sp. 31Argb. The sequence goes on from NZ_JBEGDB010000049.1 coordinate 35,901, forward strand.
CCAGACCGCATCGAGGCACGCAAGAGACTGAGCACGACGCGTCGAAAGGGCAAGCCGCGATGGAAGCGCTGATGCTGGTGATCGAGCGCGGCGGCCCCGCGATGCTCGCCCGGATCGGCGGCGGGCTCCGCTATTTCAGCAAAATTGTGCTGGTCGGCACACCGTCGGTCGTGTTGCCAGCGAGACTATTGTCGCCGAAGCTGACAATCTGTCCGCCAGATTTGGGATAAAGACCGATGCCGTTGCCGGTGATCGTCGACTTCGTAATTCGGATGAGGCTATCCACCTTCGCCGCTATTCCGAACTCATGATAGGACACAACCACGTTCCGCAGCGTGACCACGTCTGGAGCGCCACCGCTGCCACGCTCAAGATCCACGCCGTAGGTGCCATTGTTCGAGAAGATGCTATCGCTGACCGTCAAATTGGTAGGTGCCAGCCCTCCCGAGATCTGCAGTCCAGCGACGAGGTTGCCAACGACAACGACGCGATTGAATACACTCGTCGTGGCCTGTTTCGTATTTACGCCGACGGAAATGCCGAAGCTATTGGCCGCGATGCGGGTATCGGAGACGCTTAACGAACCGGCCGCATTTGGTTCGAACGATAACCCAGTCTGAATGAAATTGCGGATCAGGCACTCTTGGATGTCCAATGATGCGCCGGAACGGAACGTGATGCCGTTGTTACCGACGCCGCCGCCGTCGATCAAGAGCCCGTGCAGGCTGACTTTATCGTTCGGGCCCGCGTTGATCATAATGGCATTTGTCCAACCGTTAGCCTGGGCCATGATGGAAAACCCGTGGCCCTGGATGTTGACGGCCTTGGTGATGTTCAACACGCCGTAATCCGCGGAGTCGAGCACGTCGATCTCGCCGTTTGCTGCCACCGTGTCGTGTGCCTTCTGGAAGCTGCGGCAGGGCAGAGCAAAGGTGCAGGGATTACTGTCGGAGCCCTGCGCAGCGACGAAGGCTCCCACCTGCGCCTGTGCGAACGAGGCGGGCAAGGCAGTGAGAAAAGCCAAAGCGAGGGCGACTGCGAATGTCGTGCGCTCCATGAATCCTCCCTATACCAAACGGCCCCTCAATTCGTTGCTCGCCTGGACGACGTTGTTACCGCCAAGCGGCGTTGGGGCGTCTCCACCGCCGCGCTGGTCTACACTGGGCTCGTCGGACGCGCTCGTTAGCAGCGGCTGCGCGCCGCTGTCTTTGGCTGAGGGCCGACTGCAGACGACTTCTAAGTGCGCGGAAGGCCAAACCGAATTAGCTTCCCTTCCAATCGGACGATACCTACAAACTGATAGGCAGTTGAAAGCTTCCCGAAATGATTGGCGACCGCAGCAGCTGAAGGCAAGTTGGGGTCGTTACACTAATAGGCCACCGCTTCCGTACTCGTTCCCGCTTAGTGACGAACTGGTTCTCCACATGTGGTGGGATCCGGTGAATCTCGTCACGAGCCTCCGACCGGGTGTCCTCCGCTGATGCTGCCTCTGCCTCGTGGGTGGTCAGCATTTGTATAAGGCAGAGAAGAGTCAGCGCGAAGCGCTCGCTCCACGCTGCTCGGCGCGCCGGCGCCACTTCAGCCAGGTGATGACCCAGCGCGGTCGGCCGCGGCTCGTCTCGATCAACCGCAGCATCTCCGACCGCAACATTAGTTGCCGGCGCATTGCCTCTCCTCCATGTCGGCCCTCCTGGCCGCAGATTGCCAGTTTCGCCGGCCTGACTGTATGGTGCCACGGGTTGCAGGGGGTCAAAACATGCGTTTAGCGATCATCGCCGCGGTCTGCCTTGCCGGCGGGCCGCTTTTTCAGTCCAGGCTCAACAGCCGACCACGATCACGCTGTCCTGCGGCGGCACATCCAAGTTGTTGGCACAGTCACCGGACATCAAACCGGACCCAGTCTCAAATGTCGGAATGATTGTGAACTTCACGGACCGATCCGTCACCTTCAACGGCTACCGGATTTCGATCGATCAGGCCGATAGCACCACGGTGCTGTTCCACGGCCAGCAGGTGCTGACCTATGCTGGCACTAAGCTGAAGCCGGTCACGGTTGACGGATCGATCGATAGAGTCACCGGCGCGACCAGCCTGTCGTTCATGCCACGAGCAGGTCGGCAACAACAGCGAATGGGAAGCCGGCCACGCGCATGTTCTGATTCAACGCGTAGAGCTCGCCGGCGGTCCCGCGCTTGGGCTCGCTAACGGTCGATGATCGGCAATGCAGAACGAGTAGCCCCGCAACTCTGTGGTGCTTTTCGTGGTCCATTTCAAAAATCGCGCAGAAAATCGCTTGTAGCATCAACTGGATGCGACATAAGTGCGATGCCCTCTTGCGCACCATCGCTCAGCATTCCCGCGACGAACTCAGCGGTGAGCGTCCGCTGCGCGCATTTCGTGATCCCTTCCATATGACCCGCCGCCCGTAAAAACGTGGATGGCCGGGACGAGCCCGGCCATGACGACGAACGCGGATAGGACGCTATTCGACCAGCTACTGCTGCGAAACGGTCTGCACCACGCTGGAGAGCGGACGCGCGCTCACGGCGGGGACCTTCATGTCCTTGACCATGAGGGCATCGTATTCGGGCAGGGTTTCCAGCGGCTCCTTCGCCTTCATCTGGACCACCTTGTAGCCGCCGGCCTTCAGGCGACGCAGCAGCGTCGGCAGGGCTTGCGCGGTGTGCTTTTGCAGGTCGTGCATCAGGATGATGCCCTTGCCCTGCTTATCCAGCTTGGTCATGACGGTCTGGATCACCTGGTCAGCCGAGCTGGACTTGAAGTCCAGGGAATCGACGTCGACGGAGAACATCGCGATATTCCGGCTGGCCAGATGCGCGATTGTCGCTTGGGTGTGGGCGAGCGCCGGGAAGCGGAAGAACGGCGAGGGCGCGGTGCCGAGCGCCATCTTCACGGCGCTGAATCCCTTTTCGATCTCGTCCTTGGCCTGCTGCTCCGTCAGCTTCTTGCTGTCGAGATGCGCATGCGACCAAGTATGCGCGCCGACCGTGTGGCCGGCGGCGGCGACCTGCTTCAGGATCTCCGGATGATAGGTGGTGTGCAGGCCGATCGGGAAGAACAGTCCCTTGGTGCATTCGTCCGCGAGCGCCTTCAGAACCGCCGGCGTGGTCGGCCACGGGCCGTCGTCGAAGGTCAGCACGACCTCCTTGTCGGTCAGGAAGTCGAATTGCTTGTACTGCAGGAAGCCGAAGCCCGGTCCGCCCGTGGTGTCGATGACGACGGTGCGGCTGACGCCGAGCGCATCGGGATTGGCGCAGGTGGATTTCGCCTGCATCGGCGCGGGTGCCGGTGCGGGAGCAGGCGCCGGGGCGGCAGCCGCCTGTTTGGACACCGTGGCGGTGGTCTCGACGTCGTCCCTGGCGGCCGATTTCGCGGCGGCTGGCGGCAGCGAATCCGCCGGCCGGGCGGCGACGGTTTGCGGCGGGGCCGCATCGGCCCGCGGCGCAGCAGTCCAGAACCACACTCCGGCGATCACGACCGCCGCAACAACAACGGCCAGCATCAGGCCTATCGGATTACGCATCGCTACTCTCTTGGGAAACTCGGGGCTCGCTCGTAACGATCCATTAGTGCCAACGAGGTCTTAACGCGATCCCAACGCGCCCCGCTTTGGCGAAGAAAATTCGGCCTTTGTTCTGCGTGATGATCATCACATCCGTTCGCCGCGACGTTTGGCCGGAACTGGGCCGCGGGTGCGGTTGTTTGAACCTTCTTCAGCGTGAGGCAACAATATAGAACGCCGTTGTCTCGCCTATTGCCAATACGAAGGCTTGAGAAATGACCAGATTGCTGTTCGTGATTCCGCTGCTTCTGGCGGCATCCGCGGCCTCGGCGCAGCAGCAGGGGCGGGAGGCCTGTACACGCGACGCGTCGCGGTTCTGCCGGCCGTATCTCGACAAGGGCGATGATGCTGTGCTGGCCTGCCTGAAGGAGCACCGTGGCCGCCTCACCAAGGCGTGCCAACAGACGCTGACCACTCACGGGCAGTAACGGCAAGTAGTTCGTAGCCCGGGTGGAGCGGAACGCGTAACCCGGGACAGGCGCATCAATGTCCAGTGAAGTGCACCCTTATCGTGAGACACGATAATCAGGGACAGGAGCCCGCCGCTTGAGGCGGCAGGGCGGGTTGATGGGTTACGGCCAGGTTGCGGGGCTGCTGCGCAGCAGCCCCGCAACCTGGTAAATTTGCTTCGAACTCGGCTGGCGGCTGGTAAG
>NZ_JBEGDB010000004.1:0-85140 GCF_043638955.1 Bradyrhizobium sp. 31Argb
GACCGCGCGAAACTACTTCGCCGTCGTCGCCATTGCCGCCACTCTGCTCTGGATAAGGTAACTGTCCACACGGCCTAACCTACCAGCCACATATTCATCATGTTTCGGCCTATGGACAACCCCAATCCTAAGACAGATGCCCACCTATAGGTTCATCGGGCTGCGAGGTGCGATTAATGTCATCGGATGAAACAATGTCAGCGACGCCAACAGCAATCCAACGCCAACCCTCCGCGAGTCAGCGCCAGTACAGCGCCGCAGATGTGGAAGTGATAGACAACTATCTGAACAAGGTCGAGCAAGAGCAGATGTATGAGTTCTTGCAGGCTCCCGGTTGGGGCTACGGCGCGCGTTCACATATGGGCAACGACGCCAGCCGTTACTGGTTCAAGCACTTCGCCGGGTTCTGGGAGGTGCCAACCGCTGGGCTGGATCGACATACGCAGGCCGAGCAGGAGCTGAGCCAATACCCGCTGGTTGAGGCGATGTGGCAGAAAGTGCGCGGCCGGTCGCGGCTGCTGCGCTGCTACGCCAACGGTTATCCGTCCGGTGCCGAAGGCGGGGTGCACAAGGACTCGATCGGGCCCGAGCATTATACGCTGCTCTATTATCCACATCTGCATTGGCACCCGGACTGGGCGGGCGAGACGTTGTTCTTCAACGAAGGCGGAGATGATCTGCTGTGCGCAGTGTACCCCAAGCCGAACCGACTTGTGAAATTTCCCGGTTGGATCCCGCATGTGGCGCGCGGCATCTCGCGCCTGTGTCCGTTGTTGCGCATCACGCTGATGTTCAAAGTCTCATTGATAAATTAGCCGATTAGAACCAGCATCCTGGCAACGGCGAAACGGGTTGCAGGTGCAATGGGCGGCTGGATCGCCGCCTTCGGCTCGCTCCCGATCCACCTGTGCAGCCAGCAACTCCAAATCTGCTGGCGGCAACAGAAAAACCGCACGAACAGGGCCTCGATAGCGGCCGGAACATCGGCTATCTTGTGATAACGCGTCGCCGTCTTGGCACTTCGATGCGCCTATCTGCTGCGAGATATCCGGGCTAGACGGAGGTGCAGAGATTCGGCGGAAATTCCGCTTTAGGAGCGTCCCATGCGGTACCTGATGACGCTGGCGTTATTGCCGGCCGGGGCAGTTATTGCCCAACCGACTGTCACATCGACGCGGGCTGAGGCTGCACAGTCGATGTGCCGAGATTCGTCGAGCGCGATACTCTCGAGCCACACACTGGCTGATAAGGCGGAGGACGCTTGCAATAAGCGCGCCTTGGGAGCTCCGGAGCCTCTCTCCGAGATGCCCGCGGACGGCTATCGTCTGACCGCAGAGGAGCGCGGGGTGGCCGCTCCTGCCCCGACGCCCGGCCCCACGCCTCATCCCTCGCCTGATCCGGTACCGAGCTCTGCCGACGTCCCGCTGAGCTTCAACGACCCCGTCTATGCCAACGTCACGAGCGGCAAGACCAATATCGCCTTGCCGCCGGACTCCTCCCGAACAGACCTGTCGATCATTGAGAACTCAGGAGACCCGACGATCACGTGCCTTGGCTCCTGTAGCCTCACGCGGGTTCGTATTCAGTCGCGAGAAGGCGTTCGCTGCAAGAGCGGCAATATCAATCTGACGTGGGTCTATATCGAGGCTACGGGGGTCGAGAATGACCATGCGGATGGATTGCAGTGCTATGCCCCAGGTTCCACGGGCACGGTCACGGTCAAGAACTCGACGTTCAAGATGGCCGGAGCCACGACCGCGGGTTACTGGTCGGCCGATGATTGGCGAGGCTCACACGTCTTCGAGAACGTATTGTTCGAGGGCGGCACTTTCGGACTTCGTATCCCGGCAGACGGCGGCTCTTCGGTGAGCCTGAAGAACGTATACTTCGTGCGTGGTTCGTTCCGTTACAGGGCATTCCTGTTCGACGTGGTCAAAGGTCGCCGCGTCAACATCGCGCAGTGGGAGAACGTGCGCTGGGCTAGTTGGGAAGGCGATCGGCTCGTCCTCGGAAACCCCATCCCGCGGCCAGCTGCGTACCCACCGCGGTGACGGGAACGGATCGACCTCTCGCCGGTTTGCGGGCGCGAAACGCACTAAATGCTTGGCGCGGACGGTCGGGATCCACAATCCCGCTACCAATCAGCAAGATGGGCAAGACGTAAGGAGCGCCCCACACCTAGACCGCGCAGACAAGGAGGTCGGGTCGAGGCTATCACATCGGAGCGCCGCCGCGCTTCCGAGAAGCAAGCGCGTAGCGGCATCGCTGCGGTTGACATCGAATTCGATGACGCTGATGCCCAAACAAGCGTTCACGCGCGCCGACGCGGCACAGCGGAGGCGCGATAGCGGCCACCTAGTGGTGCGGGCGAGGCCCGACCCAAATCTACTGCCTTTCTAGCGACAATCCCGCTCCACGCCGCCTGCCGACGAGAGCAAATGTTGTCTGGCTATGAAGCCGACGCACAACCATCGGATTGGAGCTGCCGCGAAAAACCCCGCCCCGGTCAGGGTTTACCACTTGCCCAAGCTCCCCTTTTTAATATTTAATACGACATTAAATTTGGGTTGATTTCCCATTATATTTAAATATAGTTTTTTGGCATTTAAATTGGTCCCATTAAAAGCCAAGAGATTAGACATGGATGCGCTCGTTCACAGTCCGTCCCGCCCGGCATGGGACAGCTCAATTCTGGACAAGAAAGAAAAGGTTCGCGTAGACAGCGCGAGCAAGTACAGGATTTGCGTCTTCGGAATCGGCTATGTCGGCACAGTATCGGCAGCCTGTCTTGCACGCGACGGACATGACGTCGTGGCGGTCGATGTCAATCAGGACAAGGTCAACGTCCTGAACCGTGGACTGTCGCCGATCGTGGAGCCAAATCTCGCTGAAAGCATTGGCTCCGGGGTCAGCACCGGCCGCCTGAAGGCAACCACAGATTCCGCGGCCGCCGTCTCGTCGACGGACATTTCATTGGTCTGTGTTGGAACCCCCTCACAGGACAACGGATCGCTGGAAACATCTTTCCTGAGCCGGGTGGCGCAGGAGATTGGAGAAAGCATCCGCAAGACCACAAACTTCCATTCTGTTGTCATGCGCTCGACGATGTTGCCGGGCACGATGGAGAACATAGTCATACCCATTCTGGAGCGGTCGTCCGGCAAAAAAGCGGGTCTAGATTTCGGGGTCGCCTATCTGCCCGAGTTTCTGCGGGAGGGGACGGCCATATCCGACTATGATGATCCTGGAACGATTGTAATTGGTGTCGACGATGATCCGCTTACGCTTCGGCGACTCATGGAAATTCACGATCGATTCGCGGTAACGCCTCTGGTGCTGTCAATTCGTGCCGCCGAGGCGGTCAAATATGCAAACAACGCCTGGCACGCGACCAAGATCAGCTTCGCGAACGAGATGGGATTGCTTTGCAAGGCGATGGGCGTCGACAGCCACGAAGTCATGAACGTCCTGGTCGCCGACAAGAAACTAAATATCTCGCCGGCATACCTCAAACCAGGGTTTGCATTTGGCGGGTCCTGCTTGCCGAAAGACGTGAGCGCTTTGCGCTATGCAGGACGAAATGTCGACGTTGACACGCCCCTGCTCGACGCCGTGCTGCAGGCGAACGAGAACCAAATTCGCAGCGCTTTCCGACTCGTTGCTGCGACCGGAAAACGGCGTATCGGGCTCGTCGGGCTGAGCTTCAAGCCGGACACGGACGATCTGCGCTACAGTCCGATGCTCGAGATTGCGGAACGGTTGATTGGTCGCGGTTATGAGCTCGCGATCTACGACTCGAACGTTCGCCTGTCTCAGCTCACGGGGGTTAACAGGGATCACCTGACGAGTCGCCTGCCGCACATTGCCTGTCTGCTTCGGGAGAAAATGAGCGACGTCGCGGCCTTTGCCGACGTTCTCGTCGTGGGGAACCGTAAGGAGTTTCTGAAGAACTCATTGGTTTTGAACGGTCATGACAAAGTAATCATCGATCTTGTACGCATCTCGCCGGAAAAGCAGACCGCAGACGACTATCGCGGCATTTGTTGGTAAGTCGCTGGGACAGCGATCATGACAATGGCATCGGTCGTTGAGGCCACGCGCAGCGTACGCCGGCGGAGAATCCTGATCATCGTTGAAAATCTCCCCGTTCCGTTTGATCGCCGGGTCTGGGCGGAGGCGCAATCATTGCACAGGGCGGGTCACGAGGTTTCGGTGATCTGTCCCCGTGGCCCGTTCGCAGAAACCCCGTTCGAATCGATCGACGGCATCGACGTTTACCGCCATCCGCTACCAATCGAGGCCAAGGGCAAGCTCGGCTATCTTGCCGAATACAGCAGCGCGCTATGGTGGGAGTTCGCCTATTCGCTCAAGGTGTTTTGGGGGCGCGGTTTCGATGTGATTCACGCCTGCAATCCGCCAGATCTCATTTTCCTGGTCGGGGCCTTCTACAAGTACCTGTTCGGCAAGAAGTTCGTATTCGACCATCATGACCTGAACCCCGAGCTGTTCGAAGCAAAATTTGGACATCGCGGGCTGATGTGGAAGGCGCTTGTCTTTCTCGAGCGTCTGACTTTTGGCGTGGCTGACATTTCCATCGCCACCAACCGGTCTTACGCCAATGTCGCTGTCCAGCGCGGCCAGATGGAACCCGATCGCGTGTTTATCGTCCGCTCGGGGCCAAATCTCGCGCGCGTGCGTGAGCTCGCCCCCGATAACACATGGCGCAACGGCCGGTCGCATCTGGTCGCCTATGTCGGCGTGATCGGGGAGCAGGAAGGCATCGACCTTCTGCTAGAGGCGGTCCGGCACATCACGTCCACATGTCAACGTACCGACGTCCAGTTCGTTATCATGGGCGCAGGGCCAAGCCTGGAGCAACTCAAAGCGACATGTACGCGGATGCGACTTTCGGAATTTGTCACTTTCACCGGCAGGGTCGACGACACGACGCTGTTCAAGGTGCTTTCGACCGCAGACGTCTGCGTCAATCCGGATCGTCCCAACGCGATGAATGACATGTCGACCATGAATAAGATCATGGAGTATATGGCGCTCGGCAAGCCGATTGTGCAGTTCGATCTGGCCGAAGGGCGGGTGTCGGCCCAGTCTGCTTCTCTCTATGCGCGCAACCCCGACACGGCCGATTTTGGTGACAAGATCCTCGAACTCATCGACGACCCAGATCGTCGCCGCGAGATGGGCATGTACGGACGCAAGCGTGTGCGCGACGAGCTGTCGTGGGAGCATGAAGAGCCGAAATTGATTGCGGCTTACGACGCTCTTTTCAAATAAGGCCTTTCCAGCACCAAAGAACCACGATTCCGCGTCCCACCTTCCGGCAAGCCTGACCGAGTCAAATTGACTGTCTTTGTCATTGGCCGGCTTTGGGAAGGCTCGTCGATCAAATGTAAGCCACTAACCGGTTTATCGATGCCGCCAGCGCATCAGTTGGCGATAGAGGCCCAGCCTTGTACTGACCCTCCAGGCAACACCACGCATCGCATCCGGATCGCGCAAGTGCTGGCGCATGTAGTCCGCATCCATGCTGTTTGTCAGACAAAGGCGGGAGTAGAGAAAAGGTTCGAACCCCCGATGATGCCCAAGCTGGATTGTAAAGAGGTGCGTGTAGCCGGCCTTCAGAGCCGCGTCCCACACGCGTCGGGAAAAGCGCCCGTATGGGAAGGCGAAAAGAGTAACCTGTTGCCCGAGGCGATCCTCTAGCATCGACTTCGACACCATAAGCTCGCGACCGAGTTCGACATCCGAGACAGTGGTCAAATCGACGTGGGCCATGCCATGTGAGCCAATCGCAACGCCGTTCCTGCCAAGTTCCTCAATCATCTCCCAGCTCATACGTCCCGGCGAGCCCACGAAATCCACTGGGATAAAGGACATGAAACCCGGAATCCGACCGGTCTTCACGTAACGCGCATAGACATGCGTGTAGTCCGAAAGACATCCATCGTCGAAGGTTAGCAGGACCGAACCGGTGTGCCTGGCTTTCGGATTGGGGCAATGCTCCAGAAAATACTGAGGCGAGACCAGCCTGTCCCCGCAAAGCGCGAGATGTGCATCGAATGTTTCATGCGTCAGGCACCACGCGTTCGAAGGCGACGCTTCCACCAGCTCGTGATAGTTCAGGACAATCATAGAGTTTGTATCAGATCTGAGACACGCCGGCTCCAGGCCTGCCAGTTCAGCCGGACTTCGAAAGCGTCGCGGCTCGATTGTCTCAGGCGTGCCAGCCGTTCCGGGCACGCAAAGGTCTCGGAGATGACCGTCGCATAGTCCTCCTTCGTCGCATCCGGCGGCAACAAGATGCCTGTCTCCCCATCGCGGATAGCACCGGGCACGCCACCTGTGGCCGGCGCAATGCTCGGTACGCCATGGGCCGCCGCTTCGCAAAACACGATGCCGTAGCAATCTGCCCGGGTCGGCAAGAGAAAGAAATCCGCGTCACGATAGAGTTGATCCAGTCGATTGCGCTGTTCACGATCGTTCTTATTGAGGAAAGGAATGATCGTCAGGCCATCCTGGGTGACAGGCTTGGGCGGAGTGCATCCGCAGATCACGAGCTCCGCCTCTACGCCCCTGCCCCTTAGCTCAGCGAGAGTTCCGACCGCGATGTCCGCGCCCTTCTCTTTCCAGTTGGCCCCGATGAACAGGAGCCGGCACGGACCCGGCTTGCGGCAGCCAAGCACCGAGGCACGATCCGGCGCTTCTTCGAGGTTGGCGCCCCAAGGAATGACATGCACGCGCGCACGGTCGACGCCATAGTCCCTAACCGCAGATTCGGCGGCCCATTTCGAGGGGTAGAGGACCAGATCCGCGCGGGCAATTGTGTTGCGTTCCAGGCGTTCCGCAATCTCCCGAGCGTTGCGTGACAAGTTCCGATAGTTGGGATGGTAATTCTCGACAAGCCGAAAGGTCGCGTCGGACGCATAGACGAGGGGAACGCCTTTAGGTACATTCCAGGCGAAGTTGGACCCGGCGGGTGCGAAGACGATATCGGGCGAGACGGCGCGGATCTTGCGTGCTGCGTCCGCTGCATACTGCGCAACAACAGGCCCCGCATGGAATGGGGAGAGGCCCGGCCTATGAAAGGCGCGGCAAAGTCTGGAATACGTCTTGTAAAGAGGCAGGATCGGTGCGTTCAGGGGACCGATATGGACCACCTCATGACCTTCGTTTGCGAGCGATTTCGACATGTGAAATGGAGTGCCGGACCAGAACCTGACCTCGCTTGCGTCGCCGATCGTGGCGAAGGCGATCCGCCGCGCTGCCTGGCTGCCGGAGAGGTGGTACTGATTCATTTTATTCCCTTACACACGGCGCAACCGGCAGATCGTGCCAAAAGCGATCACGGCACTTTTCGAAAAGGTGCGCTCCACTCTTCCGCGTCTTCCGCGCTGATTCAATGACTAGAATCTCCGGAGCATTAACTATATTAAATATCAGACATTTCAATAACCATCCGATTTATTTAATTTGATTGCCACCGACATAGCGATCCGCTCCGCGGGCTCCTCCGCTTGGCACGGCGCCATGACCTCGCGGTGAAACACCTCCGGTCATCGATCACACCCATGTTTCCGCCGCTCGTGCGGCTCTATCACGCAGTACGGCGGTTTCCGCGAGGTTCGCTCGCATCCCAGCAAAGACAGCGATAAGGATCAAACAGATGCCCCAAAAGTGCACCATGAACCCCAGAAAAACGATGGTTGTTATGACAACTCCGAGCGCGACCGACAGCCGTCCTTCTTCCGGAGTAAGGTGACGCGATTTATCGATCGAACCAAGCCAGCATGCGCCCACAATCGTCAAAAGAACTAATATGCTTCCGGGAATTCCATACGCCATTGCATTAGCAAGCCAAAAGGCATCCACACTCTCACTCAAAAGCGCGCCGTTGGATTGCCAATCCCAGTCGCCGTTCGCACCAATTCCGAAGATCGGCGAACCGAGTACGACACGCCCCCCAACCTGCCAGATCGCTTGACGGTACCAGGCCGCCTCCGGGCTTACTCCGCAAAGGCGTACAAGCGTTACGACAGGGTTGCCAGAGAAAGTGAAAACAGTAACGACTATGGCAGTCACACACAGTCCGACCAACTTCCATCGAGCCGTGAAGCGAGGGGTTGCAACATAGAACATCGCGAGCGCAAATCCGATCAGATAAGCCAGCAACGGACTCCGCGCCTGCGAAAACAACACACCGATGAGCGCAATACCTGCAACAGCCCAGCCAAATACCTGGGACCTAAACGTAATCAAGGCCACGGTCCCAAACCAGGCGCAAACAGCGCCGAATAATATCGAATGCTCCAGCGGCCCCATGGCGCGAATGACCCCTTCCCTATACAAGGTCTCGGCCTTCGTCGCTAATGCGCCTTCATAGCTGAATTTCACATAACCAGTAATGCCTTTGATGAATTCATAGGTGAACAGTTTATCATTCCAAGGGTCGAGAAGCGCGATACAGACAATCAGAACTGCCAGCATGCAGGAGAAGCGTGCGAGTCGCACGGAACTATCGCCAGGAGTGAGATACCGGAACGTCAGATATCCGCCAGTGAATACAATTGCGTCTATTCCCGCCCCTTTAAGGCCCGTAAGACCACCTGTGATGGTGGCGGCAAACATCATCCAAACGCCCGCAACCGGGGCCAAAATATCTGATGGCACGCAGACTACAGCTCGCGCGCTTGAGAGTCGCGATATCGCCGCGATGGAGGAAACAAAAATCAGAACTCGAGCGACCGAGAGGCGAAAATCACCGACGAAGAAAGACAGGCCCTCGGGCAGAAAAATCGCGACCAGTAATACTTTGAGATATAGCTCGGTACGCGAGTGCGAGCCGCTTGCCGCACGCCTGACTGAACTCAGCTGCCGATCCCGCAGATAGGCAAGTTGAAAACCCGAATCCAATTCTAAGCTTCTGCGGTTCAACGTGAATACCCCCAATGCCGAAGACGTTCCGCAAAAAAGAAGCAGCGCTCAAAATTGAGGCGCCGCGTAAAGCGACCGTTCCGTCCGAAGACGCGCATCATTTCGTCGTCTCCAAAGGAATAGCCTGGAAGTTACGACGCAGGCGCCTCGCTACGGTGGGTGAAATCAGCGCGTAAACAAGCGCCTTGTAGTAGTGCGGATCCGCGGGATGCAAACAAGCACATTGCCAACCCGTCCTCAACGCCGAAAGGCGACGGTTTGACCGACGAAAATCCAACACGCTTCTCATAAAATGGGCGGCGATGTTGTTGTCCAGCAAACTGTTACGAGAGCTGTGGCTGCTATCCTCGCATTCTGGCTCGAACCGTACACCTCGCCGCTCGCAAGCTCGCTTGAATGCCGCAGCCTCGAACTGCCTGCGCCACGTTGGCGCACGCCGGGTGAGTGAATTGGGAAGGATGCGATACGCGTAAAGGCACTCGCCCAACACGGTCATCGGATATATTTCCCCAATTCTCAATATATAGTCGTAGGTCTCAGCAACCTTCAACGAGGGCTCGAACCGCATGTCCCCGACCAATGACATTCGAAACATTCCTGTCGGATCAAGGGCAGGCATTCGAAAGGCTCGAATCTCAGACTGGCAGTCGTCCTCGCTTTGCGGCGCAAACACGGGCGCCATGAATTTCCCGTTAATGATAAGTTCGTTACCGCAGAATACGGCAGCCAAATGCGGCTTGTTGAGCAGCGCACGAACCTGTCTTTCAATTCGCGCTGGATGACTGATGTCATCCGCGTCTTGAATTGCGTAAAACTCGCCGCGGATCTGATCGAGCGCCCGATTGACAGCCACAGGCTTGGTCGAATTTGCCTGGTGGATCACACGGACACGCTCGTCCACTAGCAAGTCTTGAACTGAGTCGAAGCAGCCGTCCGTGCTGCCATCGTTGATAACGAGGATCTCCAGATTTTTATACGTCTGATCGATTATGCTCAGCAGCGACGGCCGTAGATATTCCCCTGCGTTGTAAACGGACATCACGACCGTGACGAGGGGACCTTCAGGCACCCCTTCGACTTTGGACGGATGTGCTTGGGACGTCATGAAAAGCTCCCGGTCAGTCAAGTCCAGTATTTTGTCTTCAATACATTAGCCAAATTAACCAGCTACTATTTAATTTGGACAACGCCGATTTTATCCAATATATTATTATAATGCAACAAACCTCAGCCGGAGCGTTAATCGGCACCCCGGTGACGGGCCACGCCCCGGGGAGATCGACAGGTGGAGCGAGCGAGCACCTTCAGATGAATAGGCTGCAAAGTGACAGGACCCGTGCTCCGATCAACGGGGCTGGGCAGAGCGACCAGGCCGAAGGCTGCGGCATTGGAGAACTCGTCAATTTCACCGCGACCATTATTGCGACGACCACTACACCCGTTACGGCTTCTCCGATGCTGGCTGAGCCGGATTCGAACCCCTGGAGTGGCTAGGTACTTGAGATGATTTGTAAAGCTTGCTTGTCAGACCGCGAACATCGCCGCCACGTATTTACCGAGATGATGTTTGGTACAGGAGAGCGGTTTGAATACCAGGAATGTATTGATTGTGGGACGATCCAGCGCCTGGCGGATGCCGCAGATGAGGGTCGCTTTTACCCTGACGGGTATTATTCATTCGCCAAGCCTTCGCGAAATTCGCGGGTCATCGCAATCAGGGATGCGCATGCACTCGGCATCAAAAGCATATTGGGGGCCGTAGCGTCCTTTGTGAGGTACGATCCCATCGTGGGGGTCATCGGAGATTTTAAGATTGATCCTAGCTCTCGGGTGCTGGACGTCGGCTGCGGGTCCGGGAAACTTCTTCATAGAATGTCTGCCGCAGGGTTCAAGAACCTTACTGGAGTAGACCCCTACATTTCCAAGCCGACATCAGGAGCCGTGACGATTCACAAATCGGATCTTCAAAGCATGTCGGGCGAGTTTGATTTCATCATGTTCAATCACTCGTTAGAGCACGTCCCTGATCCGGGCCAAAGTCTTGGCGATGCAAGAAAGCTGCTTGCGCCCGGGGGCCGCATTCTGGTTCGCATCCCAACTTCGTCCTCGCAAGCATGGACGGAGTACGGCCCGAATTGGGTGCAACTGGATGCGCCACGCCACATTGTGATTCCCTCTCGCAAGGGAATGAGCGCGTTGGCGGAGCGCTGCGGCCTGTCTGTCAGACAATCGATTGATGATTCCACTGCGTTTCAGTTCTGGGGAAGCGAAATGTACCGGAAGTCTAAGCCGCTCACATCATCCGGGCCAAGCGATGTGTTTAGCCGTCATGAGTTGAGAGGGTTTGCCAAGCGAGCGGCAAAGCTGAATATCGAACAACAGGGAGATCAGGCAGCTTTCCTGTTGACCGCTGCTTAGGCTGGATGGCCCGAATCGCAAACCCCTGCCCCTCCGGCCTCAAATGTCACCCAGATCAGAGGCGGATCTTTGGGGGTGACTGCCACCAGCCAACCTCGCGGCCGAATGATTAAAGGAAGAAACTGTTCGATTATTTGAAGCTACTCTGATCGGCCTGACGATCGACCATAGCGTCCGAGCGAGTTGATTTGCCTTGTCTCGCCTTCTGGAAGCCCTTTATGTGGGACCAACCGATACGCAGCGTAGCTTCCATTCTGTCCATGGAGTTGCGCGGGAACCGCGTGCGGCTTCGAAACGAGTCGTACAACGCGGCATTCGCGTTTGGAACGCCAGCTCTCCAAGGTTTGTTCCAGGTCGTGAAATGAACTATATTGGGCTTGTACTCGCCTGCTAATTCAGAGACGTCGAGCTTCTCGTTGTAAGCTAGATAGTTCCATCGGGAATCGAGCTTTTTCCAAAGGCCATCGCACGCAACATTCAATGCGTCTTGATCCGAGTAGGGCGATCCAGGACAGCGCTTGAGATATTCTAACGCTGTTTCGACGATTTGCGCCTTTCGCCATTGGTGCAGGTCTATCAGAAGTACACCAGCGTTAAAGTAATCTCGCACGCGAGGTACCGGTAGGCGAACGGTTTGATTTTTCATCTGAGAATCGAGACCGTCCAGAACCGCGCCAAGAACATTTCCCTCCAGATCCGTTGCCCAGAGCGCCTGCAGATCACCAAGAGCGAGAAGATCGCAGTCCAGATACAATACCTTGGAGACCGTATCCGGGAAAATACGCGGGATGAGGAATCGGGCGTAGGTGATTTTTGAAATGTAACTAATCGTCGAGAACTCCTGGAACATTCCCAAGTCCACCTCGATCCATCGGATCGACGCAGAACCATGCGGAAGGGAGTCCAATATCCTCCTTCGAACACGCTCGGAAAGCCCGTCGGCAAGCACATGAAACTCGAGCGGTTCGCCGCTTCTATCCGTTTCCACAATCGACCGCAGGGTCGTCGCGAGTGGCATGGCGTAACGCCTGTCACAAGCGAGGACGATTGGACCTCGTATCCGTTTTGAGTCCATCTAATGACCTACATGGTTCCCGGAGGAGAAATGACTGCTATCGACCTCGGGTTGATGCTGACTCTTCGGCGATTGCGATGCCCACCCCAAGAGCTTGCCCGGCGTCCTTCTGATAACTGACAAAGCCCATTGACGGCCGCCCTCGCCCGGAATCTTCAGCAACCGCCAGAGCGGAGGCAAGTAACGCAGCCGGCGATCCATAGCCATCGCCTCGCGCATGAGGCGGAGGCCGTCATTAAGGCGGCCCCGTCGCAGCAACGCGATCCCGCGCTGGAATATTCGCTCGGCCAATGCATGACGAGCTAAGCCTTTCAAGTCACGCGAGGTGCCGAGACGATCCCCGTATTCATCGAAGAAGCTCTCAAACGCAAGTTGACACTGTCGATAGTCGGATATTATCTCGGCAAAGTACGCGTTGGACATTGCAGTTGAGTGCCTTCGATAGATTGCCTGCACCGCGTCGATGCGCGCCACCGAACCGCTCGCCGCGAAACGAAGCCACATCTCCATATCGCCGCTGTGCGGCAACGATGCTCGATAGCCGCCGATTGCTTTTTGCGTACTCGTTCGCGCAATAGCGGTCGGCGTCCAAACAAAGTTCGTCGCAATCGCACACATCTCTTCCAGGAGATCCTGGCGAGCCCACGTGTAGTCTTGCGTCGGTTCGATGTTCGGGATCGGCGAATCATCGTTCCAACTGACGCATTCGCCATGCGTGAGAACAACGTCCGGATTTTTGTCCATGATTTCGACGGCGCGTTCGAGTGCGCCGGCGACCAACAGATCATCCGCAGACAACAGAAGGAAGTAATCGGCGGAGGCCCAGGCAATTCCCTCATTGTATGTGCCGATATGCCCCTTGTTCCGCTCGTGCGCGACCACGGTCACTCGAGGGTCGTCTCGCGCCAACTTTCTCGCCACCGAGAGCGAATTATCGGACGAAGCGTCATCGATGATCAGCACGCGAAGATCTGCGACGGACTGCCTGAGAACGCTCCCCACGCAGGCTTCAAGGAACCGCCCATAATTGTAACAGGGTACAACGATATCGACTTTGGCCATGCGCCTGATTCCCTGAGCCCAACCGAAATGATCGGCGTCACCAGCGCAACTGCCGGCTCGCGACATCGACACGATCTGTTTAGACTTGAAGTTCTTTCTTCAACGTCTCCGCAATCAGCACCTGATTCTCCTCAGTCATCTGGGCGTAGAGCGGCAGCAGGATCGAGTGATCCTGCGCAAGCTCCGATTGCCGAAGGTCGTGAGGCCGCTTGTCATTCGAGTAGGGTCGCTCGCGATGCGCACACATGATGCCGCGTCGAGTTGCAATTCCCTGATCGAGGAATCGCTGCATCAGCACCTTCTGATCCACGCCATCCGGCAGTCTGACGCAGTAGCTCTGCCAGTTTGAACGAGCCCACTGCGGTTCGAAAGGCAAGATCAATCCCTCGATGTTACCGAGCAGTTCCGTGTAGCGGGAGGCAAGCGAGCGACGGCGCGCGACAAGCTCGGAGAGCCGCTCAAGTTGCTTGCGGCCAACCGAGGCCTGGATATCGGTCATGCGGTAATTGAAGCCCACCATCAGATAGTCTTCGAAAATCACTTGCGCGGAGCCATGGCGCACTGTGTCCGGCACACTCATGCCGTGCTGGCGCAGCAGTCTGAACTTTCGATCTAGCTCCGCGTCCGCGGTAGTGAGCATTCCACCCTCGCCGGTCGTGATGACCTTGCGAGGATGGAACGAAAAGCACGCGATCCGGCCGTGCGGCTTGCCGATCCGCTCCCAGTGGCCGTTCGCCCGGACCTCGCTGCCGGCGGCACAGGCCGCGTCTTCGATCAGGATGAGGCCATGACGATCGGCGAACGCAGCGAGCGCCGCGAGATCACAGGGCATGCCCATCTGATGAACGGCGATGATCGCACGCGTGCGCGACGTGATCGCTTCGGCTACCCGATCCGGATCTATGTTGTAACTGTCCGGGTCGATATCCACGAACACCGGAGTCGCGCCACAATATTTGATGCAGTTGGCTGTTGCGATGAAGGAATGACTTGCGGTGATCACCTCGTCGCCAGGCCCGATGTTTGCCGCAGTCAAGGCGACGTGCAATGCCGTCGTGCAATTCGAGACCGCGCACGCATGAGGCGCACCAACCAGAGCAGCGAATTCCCGCTCGAACGCAGCAACCTGCGGCCCCTGCGAAACCCAGCCGGATAGCACGGCCTCGCGAGCCGCGTCGGCCTCCTCCTTGTCAAGAAGCGGAATGGCAATCGGGATCATGAAGCTAGCGCCTCCTGCGTGTGCACTGAGCCCTCGGTCTCGTAAGACCTGGAGCTGATCCAGTTCGTTGACCACCTGGCAGCCACGTCAAGTCGGATTGGGGCGCCTCGATGTCCTCGCATCACTGGATTTACCTTCTTTGATTTAATATGATATTCAAATTAAATGGCGGGCCATTTAGAATCAAGATATTAGTTGCCGTGCCGCGAACACCCAACTACGCCCTCATTTGAGTGAATCTGCAGTTAGCGCTGCACGAGAAGTCTCATCGCGTTGCCACGGATGAGCTCCACTTCGGGAAGCTATGGTCGCCCTGTGCCGGGCAGCAATGTTGACACAACAATAGACCAATAATCCGGGCCACAAGCGCGGCTCTTTGAACAGTGCAATGAGCGTCCGATTATTGGCTTCTCCTTTGTTCACGCGCAGTTCGGGAAAGCGCTGGACGAGCTCGAATATTCCCCTGTAGGCACGCGTTCTGACCGCGATCAGTTGCAGCACAGTGCGTGGGGGGAATACCGTGGAGCTGACGCAGGGCAGTGTCGCCCGCTCTCCTGGTCTGAACTGAAGACAAACATAGGTGTCATCAGCAATGACATCCGGAAACTGACCGAATCGCCTGCGCCCCGCCTCGGATAGGGCATAGACGCCAGACCCACCAATTCCCTGGCGCGAAGATGGCAGTCGTGACCGAATTCCGTAGTATTTGCGGACCAGCCAGGAACAGCCCGTCACATTGATATCTGCCGTCGGTGCCGCCGCCAAAACGTCGCCCTGCTCGAGGCGCTTCGCCAGAGCTCGAACGGCGTCAAGCGACAGAACAATATCGGCGTCAGCATAAATCCGAGGAAACCCATTTGAGATTTGATCACCCAGATTCAGCGCGTGGGTTTTTCCTGCGATATCCGACTCGACAACATGGACGGTCGGACTGAAGCGCCGGGCGACGGTCGCAGTGTCGTCAGTACACCCGTTACAAACGACGACCACGCCGATCTCGTCCGAAGCCGGGTTGGTGACCCACTGGCTCAGCGTCCGCGCAATCACGGAACTCTCGTTGTGGGCCGGAACGACGATCGAAATCATGGCTAGCCGGATCGGAATGGATCAAACTCACCCGCGAGCAGCGGCAGTGCGATCGGTATCACGAAGCCACCGCTTCTTTCTGGCGGGATGGCTCGAGCGATCCGCGTTCGGCTCGCCACCATTTCACAAGATCGGCAAGTCCCTGTTCGAGCGGCACACTCGAGCGGAAGCCGAGCAGGCGCTCCGCCTTTCCTGTCGAAGCCAGGCGGCGCGGCACCGGATTGACCGATCGCTCCGGCGCGAATTCCGGCGACAAGCCACGATGGCCCATCACCGAAGCGAGGGTCGTAGCAAGCTGCAACAGGCTGGTCTCGGTCCCGCTCGCGACATTGAAAACCTGATCGGTGAGCTTTGCCTTCGCCCCCATAATGTTGGCGCGAGCAACATCGCGAACGTGGACGAAATCCATGGTCTGCTGACCATCGCCGAAGATAATCGGGGGCAGGCCCGCTTCTAGCCGCTCCATCCAGCGGATCAGCACCTCCGTATAGCGGCCATGGATGTCCATGCGATCGCCATAGACATTGAAATAGCGGAAGGCGACATAGTCGAGCCCGTGCATGTCGTTGAAGGTGCGCAGCAGGCCTTCGTTGAAGGCCTTAGCCGCCCCATAAAGGGTACGGTTGTCGTAAGGATTCTGCCGCTCCGTCGTGGGAAACTCCTCCGCCATGCCGTACACCGATGCGGAGGACGCCGCGATAACCTTCTGGACATTGTGCTTGACGCACAGTTCGAGCAGATCGAACGTCGCGTCGACCATGACTTCCATGGCCAAGCGCGGCTCGGCGGCGCAATGGGTGATGCGGAGTGCGGCCTGATGAAAGACGATGTCGGCCGCCTGCACCAGCGCTGCCATGAGCTTGCCGTCGCGGATGTCTCCGTGGACGAGTCGCACAGGACCGCGCGAGACGGCGTGCCGAAGATTTTCGGGCCGTCCTCTCACCATGTTATCAAGCGCAACGATTTCGAGGCACCCTTCGTCGCACAGCAGGTCAATGATGTGCGAGCCGATAAAACCGGCCCCACCCGTAACCAGAATCCGCTTACCCTTCAGATCAGCCAAGATGCTCTCCTGTTGTTGGAGCTCGGAAAGCAGATGTGCATGACATGCTGCTTTGACCGGGATGCCTTAGGCAGCCTCGGCAAGTACCGCCTTCTGCAGCCGAGCCACGACTTCTGCCACCTGGTCCGGCCGCAGTTCCGCATAGATCGGTAACGAGAGGAATTCGCTCGCCAGCCGTTCAGTGACGGGATAATCGCCTGCGCGGCAGCCAAGAGTCGCGTAGGCCTTCTGCAGGTGAACCGGAACGGGATAGTGAATGCCAACACCAATTCCGCCTTCCTGCAGCACCTTCAGCGCCTCGTCACGCCGGGGAAGCCTTACCGCGTAGACGTGGTAGACATGCCGGCTGTGGGTCGGCGCTCGCGGTCGTTCGAACGGAAGCTTCTCGAGCATGGAATCATACTGCGCAGCCACTGTCCGGCGCCTGTCGGTCCAGGATTCGAGGTGGTCCATTTTGACGTTCAGCACGGCGCCCTGAATGCCGTCCATGCGGAAATTGTAGCCGGCGACAACGTGATTGTATTTGGATTCCTGGCCCCAATCACGGAGCAGCGAAATCCGTCGTGCGAGGTCCGGGCTGTTGGTAACCACCGCTCCGCCCTCCCCGTATGCTCCGAGATTCTTACCGGGATAGAAGCTGAAGCAGCCGAGATCGCCGATGGATCCGGCGCGCCGGCCCCTGTATTCCGCACCATGAGCCTGCGCCGCGTCCTCGATGACGAAGAGCCCGTGGCGGCGAGCGATCTCCATGATCGGATCCATGTCCGCCATCAGTCCGTGCAAGTGCACAGGCAGTATCGCCTTCGTTCGCGGCGTGATCGCGGCTTCTATCAAGGCCGGGTCCATTGTCCAGGAGATCGGGTCGACGTCGACGAACACCGGCTTGGCGCCGCAGTACAGGATCGCTGCGGTCGTGGCGACGAACGTCATCGACACGGTGATCACCTCATCGCCCGGCCCAATGTCGGCCGCGAGCAGCGCAAGATGCAACGCCGAGGTTCCACTATTGACCGCGCGGCAGTGATCAACGTTGCAATAAGCCGCAAAGCGATCCTCAAAGGCGGCAACGTCCGGCCCCAGAACAAATTGAGTGCTGTCGATGACCCGCGCAACCGCGGCATCGATCTGTGGCTTGATCTGGCGATACTGAGCCTTCAGGTCCAGAAAAGGTATCAAGCGGCTATCCTCTCCGGGTCGCCCGGACCCATTAAATATATTAAATGATTATTCCAGATAAAATTAAATCATATAAATCGCGCAATGAAAATAGCCGCGCGAAGAAATTTGAGCTGAATCTAATCCTTGATTAACGGTCTGCGGCTTCCGCGGCGACGTGGCGCGGTTCACGAACCTGCGCCGGTACGCCGGCAACAATCGCCTGCGGTGGAACGTCCCTTGTCACCACCGCGCCGGCGCCCACGATGGCCCCAGCGCCGATCGTGACACCGCAAAGAATGGTGGCGTTGGATCCAATGGATACCCCGCGGCCGATATGGGTTCGTTCCACCTTCCAGTCCGCAGGTCCCTGCAGCTTGCCGTCCGCAGTGGTTGCCCTCGGGTATTTGTCGTTGGTGAACATCACGCCATGCCCGATGAAAACCTCGTCCTCGATGGTCACGCCTTCACAGATGAAGCTGTGTGAAGATATCTTGCAGCGCGCCCCGATTTTCGCGCCGATCTGGATTTCGACGAAAGTTCCTATCCTAGTGTCGTCTCCGACCGAGCAGCCATAGAGATTAACGAGATCCGGATGGAATATTCGGACGTCGCGACCGAGTTGAACATCCTTCGCGATAGGCATCTGCTATCTCCAAGCTCTCAACAACCTTGCAACAGTCTCATAGACGCCGCAGCCTGAGCCACGGCGCAATCACAACCACCCCACCTGCCGCTCGATGAAGGTGATGCAGGAGCGGATGTCCGGTGAGCATCAGCCCGAGCCCCCAACAGAGGGCGGCGACACCGCACGCAGCGATTAGGCCAACGAAGGACGGTACGATCCTCGCTTCGATGAGCGCCGCGCAGACCATCACACCTGAAGCGGACATAGCCGTCACAACGGCGCTCTTCAGCAAAGCACGAGAAAGGTGTTTTGGCTCAAGGGCTAGCCGTCGACCGATGAAATACAAAGCCACAGCAGCCTGGAACGGCAAGGTCAACAATGCTGAAGCTGCCACGGCCTCGGCCCCAAAGAAAGCTGCGCACAGAATGACGAGAAGCGAGGGCGGTAGGGAGATCAAGGACGACGTGAGCGCGTCGCGCACGCTGCCGGTAGCCACCAATGTCGGATAGCTCAAACAGGCGGCGAACAGCGCCAAATTCGCGACGCAGAGAAAGCGAACCAGAGGCACGATTTCCAACCAGTTCTGGCCGAGCAGGATCAGAATGATCGGATGCGCCATGATCGCGATGAAGAGCAGAAAGGGCCACTGTACAACCGAAAGCAGCTCAATCGCCTCAAGGTAGGCACTCCTCAGACCCGCCGCATCTCTGCTCCTCGAGACAAGGGCGGGCATGATGATGGGGTTCAAGACCTGCACGACGAGCCTGTCGAAAACCTGAGTTATGCCCGTGGCACGGCTGTACAAGCCGACAGAGGTAAAGTCGAGAATCTTCGCCAGAAACAGCTGAGGCGACAGGTTATACAACACGTTTATGATGCTTATGCCGCTCGAATACAGGCCGAAACCGACGACGTCACGAAAATCCGCAACCGATGGCCGAAACACGCCGAAATCGCGATGCTGCCTCAGCAACATGATGGTCAAGACCACGTTGCCCGCTACGCCGCCCCAGACCGGCGCCATAAAACCGAAGCTCAACATTGCAAGCGCGATGGATACCGTGGCCCCCACGACGGCGGATGCAAGGTTGCAAATGGCGAGCTTCCCAAACTCCATGTCACGGCGAAACAGGCCGATAATCGTTCCAGAGAATGGTGCAAGCAGGAAGCTCAGCGCCGAGACCGCGATCCCTTTCCGCAAACTTTCCTGCTCGAATAGCTGTGACAGAACGCCTGAAAGTGCGAGCAGCGCCAGCCCGGTGAATGCCGAAATTCCAAACGTGACCGTAAAAGCGGTCTGCACGCTGGCGCGCGACAACTCGCGCTTCTGAATCAGGTAGTTGGCACCTCCGAACTCCTGGAAGGACGCGACAACGACTGCCGTCACAGCATTGACGACCGCATAAATCCCGAACTCCGCGGGCGTCAGCAGACGTGCCAGCACGGCAGTCGTGACCAGGAACACAACAAGATTGCCGTACCGTTCGATCGCGGAAAAGAAGATCGAACGTTTTACGGAGCGCCGCGAACCCGGCGCGGTGCCTGACGGCCCAGGCTGATCGAGGTCCTTCATGTATCAGGCCGTGGCTCTGACCGGCGTTACAGAGGTTCGCCTCCCGGTCAGCGAAACGGGCCGGCCCTGGTCGGCAATCGAGCGTGATGCTGCCTCGAGAATTTCGATCACACGCAGGCCCGACATGCCGCCGGAGATCGGGGGCAATCCAGTACGCACGCAATCGATAAAATGCTCGATCTCGGTCTGCAGCGCCTCCTTCGCGGAGATGTGAGGCGCCCACATGTCGCCAGCCCGATATCCAATCCGGAATTGATGGGCGTCTTCGGACGGCTCGTCGAGGGTGATGCCCTTGTCATAGACCTTGATCTTCTCGGTCGGCTCAAGATCGTCATAGACGATCATCTTCTTGCTCCCGCCTAGGAAGGTCTGACGGACTTTGATGGGCGAGAGCCAGTTGACGCTCACATGAGCCACGCACTTGCTATCGAAGAACAGCGTGATATGCGCCATGTTCTCCGGCGTGCCGGCCACATGGCAAGATCCCGTCGCCGAGACGGCCACGGGGTCCTCGTTCAAGATATACTGAATGATTGAGACATCATGGACCGCAAGGTCCCATATGACGTTCACATCGCTCTGGAATAGGCCAAGGCTCGAGCGCGTGCTGTCGTAATAATAGATCTCGCCGAGCTCTTCCTTAAGCACCAGTTCGCGGATTTTCCGAACCGCCGGCGTATAGAGGAAGGTGTGGTCGACCATCAGCGTTAGCCTTCGCCGATCGGCCTCGTCGATAAGTCGGCGTACAAGATCCGCGCTTGGCGCCAGTGGCTTCTCCACCAGAACGTGCTTGCCGGCCTTCAGAGCTGCAAGCGCCAACTCGTAATGCGTTCGCACCGGTGTGGCGATCGCGATCGCATCGATGCTCGGATCCTTGAGCAAGTCCTCGTAGCGGTCAGTGGTGGCCACGCCCGGGTAGAGGCGCGTGCTCGCCGCAAGCTTGCCCGGATCGAGGTCGGCGATCGCAACGAGGCGAGCGGAAGGGTTGTTGACGAAGTTGCGTACAAGATTCGGCCCCCAATAGCCGTATCCAACGACGCCCATACCAACGCGGATATCTTGCATGAAAATGTCCTCAATTTCTTGGATATGAGATCAGTGACCGTGCTCCCGCAGCCAGCACCGCTGTAAACCTCTCGGCGCGTAGTCCACCAAGCTCGACGTCCATGACCGCTCGTTCGCGGTCACGGGCACCACCGGCAGGCGACTGGCATTGGATTCCAACTTCATGAAATGCCCGATATGCAATTTGTGTCTGCAACTAGTATTCGCGGATACTTTCATCCAGGCCGCGAAGTAATGGATAGAGGAAATAGGACATCACGCTGCGCCGCCCGACTTTCATCTCGGCGGTCACCGCCATGCCGGCGATGAATTGAGCGCGCTCCGCCGGCAGCCGAAGGTGCGTATCGGACAAGTCGACCAATACGCGGTAATAGGGAGCGGTCGGACGGTGCGCACCTTCGGCTTTCGGATCCGGCGGGAACGAGTCCTGGCTGATGACGGCTACCTCGCCTTTGGCTGTCCCATATTTCTGGAACGGAAAGGCATCAAACTTGATCCGGACAGGCTGGCCGACCGAAACCTGGCCGACGTCCTTGCCCTCGACATTGACCTCGGCCCGCAGCGGCACATCGCGGGGAACAAGTACGAACATCGGCTCGGCCTCACGGGCGACCGAACCGACAGTTCGGTTGGCAATATCGAGCACGATTGCATCGGCCGGCGCCTTCAACACGATCAAGTGCCGGCGAAGCTCAGCCTTCTTCAGATCTTCCGCCGCGCTATCCCGCTTCGCCAGCGTCTCCACGAGGTCCTGATAAGCCGTCTTGCGAAAATCCTCGGCGTAGACCTTCTGGTCCGCCTCGGCTTTGTCGAGACGATGCGTATAATCGGCGATATTGCCGCGGACGCGGGCCAGATTGCTTTCGACATCGAGGCGAGCATCGCGCGACAGCAGCAAGTTCAGCTTCGAGCCGACTTCCTTGTCCATCAGCGTCGCGCGCATGACCTCGATCGATTTCATCGTTTCGAGCCGCTGAAGCAGCACTGTCTCTTCGTTCTCCGCAGTCTTCAGATTGGCGCGTGCGGACGCGATTTGCGCTTGATAGTTCTCCACCTGCGCATCGTAGGCCGCCTTGCGTTGCAGAAACATCTTGCGCTGCAGGACCTGGTCGGCGTTGGCGGATTCGCCGACCACATACTCCTCACGATTCAACTCAGCCTTGAGACGGTCAATTGCGGCATTGAACACACCGACCTTGCTGCTCAACTGGTCGAGATCCGCCTGCGAGAATGTCGGATCGAGCGTCGCCAGCAGGTCGCCGCGATTGACCCGGTCGCCGGGCTTGACATGTATCTCGCGGATGACAGAGGTCTCGAGCGGCTGGACGACGAGATTGGGGCGCGTGGTGACCAGCTTGCCCTGCGCCGTCACGATCATGTCAACCTGCGACCCCGCGGCCCAGCCGATCGCGGTGAGTATCAGAGCCAGGACGCAATAGAGCGTCACGCGGGCGATCCGCGGCGGCGCCCGATGCTCGACCTCGATCGCGTCGGATTGGAATTCCGTCACTACCTGCGGCCGGCGCCTGGTGGGCCGGAATAGCCCGCGCCGCCGCCGTTCGGTCGTCCGCACCGGAGCGTTTGCATCGCTGCCGGATTTCTCAGGCTTGGTCATGCGATCTGCTTCGTCTGCTGGTTCCAGAGATGTCGGTAAATCATGCACTCCGAAAGCAACCGGTCGTGATGATCGACGTCGACGATCCGGCCGCGGTCGATCACGAGAATCTGGTTCGCGTCTGCGAGCATCGACAGCCGGTGCGAGACGATGATGACGGTACGCCCCTCAGCGATACGGCGCAGGTTGCGCCGGATGATCATCTCGCTTTCGGAATCGAGCGCGCTCGTTGCCTCGTCCAGAATCAGGATGCGCGGGTTGACGATCAGCGCCCTCGCGATCGCGAGACGCTGCTTCTGTCCGCCCGACAGGTTCGAGGCATCCTCCTCCAGCATGGTGTCGAAGCCTCGCGGGAGCCGTTCGATGAATTCATCGGCTCCTGCGAGCTGGGCCGCGCGGACGACCTCTGCAAAGGTCGCGTCGCGCTTCACGCAGGCGATATTGTCGCGAACCGTGCCGCGAAACAGGAAATTATCCTGCAAGACCAATCCGAGATTTTGGCGCAGATGGGCGAGATCGAGCTCCCTCGAATCGTATCCGTCGACGCGCAGCAGGCCCTGCTGCACCGGATACATCCCGGAAATGAGCCGCGTTAGCGTGGTCTTGCCGGAGCCGCTTCGGCCGACGATCCCGAATATCGATCCCGGGGCGATGGAGAACGAGACATCATCCAGCGCCGGCGCGCCTTCCGAGCCGTAGCGGAACGAGACATTCTCGAACTCGATCTTGCCGGCGAAGTCGGGCCGCAGCCCCTCGCGATTACCATCGCGTTCGGGCTTCTGGTTCATCACCTCGCCCAGCATCTTCACCGCCAGCGCGACTTCCTGATATTCATGAACCATGGTCACCAACTGGACCAGCGGTCCCGACACGCGCCCCGCCAGCATATTGAAGGCGACCAGCGCGCCGATGGTCATCTCGCCGCTGAAGACGTCGAGCGCTCCAAAGGAGATGATTCCGAGCGTCATCATCTTCTCAAGAAATCCGGTGGTCGACTGGGCGGCGGCAGAAATCTTCTCGACGCCGAATCGCATCGTCACCGACTGTGCGCAGCGATCGTCCCAGACCCTGCCCTGCAGCGGCTCCATCGCCAGCGACTTCACCGTGCGCATGCCGTGCACGGTCTCGACCAGCAGAGCCTGACGTGCACCTTCCGCCTGGTAGAGATTATAGAGACGGCGCCGGAACGGTCCCATCAGCAGCGCAACGACCATGCCGCTCGCGGCAGTGAAGGCCAGCACCATGCATGTCAGTTTGACGCTGTAGAACGCCAGCACCGGGAGGAAGACGAACAGCGACAGCGCGTCGAGCGTGGTCAGGAACAGACGGCCGGTCAGGAACTCGCGAATTCGCGCCGCCTGCTGCATGTGCTTCACCAGGACGCCGGCCGAAATGTGCTCAAAGAACGTCACGGGCAGGCCAAGGAGGTGACCGAACGTCTTGGTCGCCACCCGGATATCGACCTTGTTCGTCGCATAGAGCAAAAGATAGCGTCGCAGAAAGCCGAATATCGCGTCGAACGCCAGCGCGGCAGTCGCACCGGCTGCCAGCACATAGAGCGTAGTGAAGCTCTCGTGCACAAGGACCTTGTCGATGACGAGCTGGAAGAAGATCGGTGTCGCGAGCCCCAGCGCATAGAGCATGATGGCGGCGATCGCGACGTCGACAAACAGGCGCCACTGACGGGCCAGTTCGGGGATGAACCAGCGCAGCCCAAACGCCGGCCGATGGTCCGAAGCAAGCCGCTCGCGCTTGATCAGGATGGCCTCGCCACCCCATCGGGTGCAGAACGTATCCCTGTCGACGATCAGAGGCTCGTCCCGGCGCTCGGCGAGCGGATCGAACACGCTAACCGCTTCCGCACCATCGGCTCCCTGCCCTGCCCCGAGAACGACGATCCAGTTGCCGTTCGAAAGTCGGAGCAGAGCCGGATAAGCCTCTCCCAACCGAAACAGCGCCCCCCAGTCAAGCTGCGTGCGCGTTGCGCGCATGCCCGCTTCCTTCGCCATGCGCAGCAGTCGAGTTGCCGAGACGGGAACCCCGTCGATGGCGTAGCTGTGCTTGAGCCGCTCAACCGGCAGATCGACGCCGTGATAGGCGGCGACCTTTGCGAGACATTCAAGTTCTGTCCGCAAGGCCGGACGCAAGGTCTCGTCGGCGCTCACAGGCGACGCTTCCGCGCCCGTGAGGTCGGCTTCAACGGAAATTGCTTGAGACATTGGGGGACCGTGGGCTGTTGGGCGGTTCGCGATCCGTCGAAGTGGTCGGGGCCTGGCCGGCCTGTCCTTTCGGCGGATTGCGCCGCACCGCGCCGGCGTCGACCAACCCCTGCAGCGCGTTCTGCATCACCTCGACTGAGTTCGCGAAGGACTCCACGGAAAAGATCAGCCTTTGCCGGAACACCTTCTTCGGCGCATTGTTGGCGTCGCGTTCGGTCGGCGAAAGGCTGACCAGATCGACACGGACGATCGATCCGCCAATGGTGATCTCTTCCACCCCGTCAGTATAGAGCTCGTCGTGCATCAAAGCCTCCAATGCTGCCAACTTCAGCCCCGCGTCGACCTGCAGCCAGGGGATCGACGCTGACGGTAGTCACGGACCTGGAGCGGCCGAGCGAGAACCGGGCTGTTGTTGCTTCGATATCCGTCCGGCATCCGCGGAAATGGCGGGAAGCCGAAAAGCTGGGCATCGGAGTCCTCAAACAAGCCGCATGGTTCCCCGTCTCAGCATCTCCAACACCCGAAATGACCAACCGGATACTCCGGCAATAAATAAAGATCGCAGCAAATTAAATGTCAATCGATTATGTCGCTATCACACGACATATATATTATCTCGGACGTTACCGATCGCTGAATCTAGATTCGGGGAACCGCCACGCAGCTTCCGCTCAACCCATTCACGAACAAGCCTGTTTCCTGGCTGAATGAAGATTTTACTACAGAGTAAGCCTTAATTCGCTTATGGCGGCCACGGACGAACCTCCCGCTCTCCGCGATTTTGCGGAGATGCTTGCGGAGATTACTCAAACGTCCCACACATTAAATAGCCGCGAAAAATACCCGCGAACGGCCACATTCAGCATCCGCAAATTAACCATCTTACATTTAATTTGAACAAACCACATTTTCCGGTATATTTATTAAGTGCAGGGCAGCGCGGCGCCCGGCATTCGACGGGCCATGCCAAAACTTACGCTGGCGGCGGCACGGCGGAATTCACAGGTGGCGGAGGCGAACACCGAATGCTCCAGAGCAACATGCTGCAACCCGACAGGCTTCGCGCACCCGCCTACAACGATGTGGCCGAGAGCGGAGGGATCGGCGAACTCATTAATACCGCTCTTGCATTCCTGCGACGTCAGTACGTCGTGATCATTCTTGCAACCGTACTCGGCATGGCCGCGTGCCTGATCTATCTGCGGATCACGCCGCCGACCTATACCGCCCTGGTCCAGGTCATGCTCGAGAATAGTGCCAAGGCGCAATTCATCCGGCAACAATCGATCTTGGCTGAGCCGGCCTTCGATCGCAGTCTGTTCGAAACTCAGGTAGAGGTCCTCAAATCGAGAGGGCTGGCAGTCCAGATCATCACTCAGTTCAACCTTGCCGACGACCCCGATTTCAAGCCATCGCCGCGGTCATTGCCCTCTGTGTTTCAGCGAGTTCGTGCTGTATTTGGATTGTCTCCGCCGCAGGATCTGCAACCGCCTCCGCCGAGCGAGCCGCAGGATGGCCTCATCAGTGCGTTTCAGGGCCGCGTCTCAGTAAACCGGATCAGCTTCAGCGATCTGATCGAGATCGGCTACAGTTCGAGCGACCCAGTACGAGCGGCCGAGATCGCCAACGCGATCGCGAGCGTCTATCTTGCCGATCAGGAAAAAGCGAGGCAGGAGACAAATCGGCGGGCAAGGGAATGGATGCAGCAGAGGCTACAGGAGCTCGGAGAGCAGGCCCTCGTTGCTGAACGCGCGGTCAGTGCCTACAAGTCCAAGAACAACGTCATTTCCTCCGGGGGAAGGCCGATCGACGAGCAGCAGGTCTCGGACCTCAACGGCCGACTGGTCGCCGCGCGCGCGCAAACGTCCGAGGCGTTGGCGAAGTTGAACCGCTACGAGGCAATTCTGGAAGCCAACCCGGCGAACTCGCCATCGATCGGCAATTTGGATGCAGGGGGCGCGGATGCACTTAACAGCCCCATCATCACCAATCTTCGCCAGCAATATCTAGAGCTCGAACGGCGCGTCGCCGAGTGGGCGCCACGTTTTGGCCGCGACCACGCCGCGGTGGTAAACTTACGAAATCGGATGCGCGAGCTTCGCGGGTCGATCCTCGACGAGGTCAAGCGGTATGCGGAGACGAGTCGGAGCGAATTAGAGGTCGCCAAGCAGCGGCAGCAGGAGATTGAGAAGCGAATGGCGGAGGCTGTGGAGCAGTCGCGCACGACAAACCTGGCCGAGATCACAATACGCGAATTGGAAAGCAAGGCGAAAAGCTTGCGCAGCCTGCACGATACGTTCCTGCAGCGCTATGTGGGCTCGGCGCAGCAAGAAGGTTTTCCTATCGCGGAAGCGCGGGTGATGTATCCCGCGGTGCCGCCGCAGAGCAAGAGCAAACCGAAGGGATCAGTCATCATGATGATGGGTCTATTCGGCGGCCTTGGGCTGGGCTTGGGGCTCGGCCTGTTCAGGGAAATGATGGATCGCGTCTTCCGTACGTCCTCGCAGATCGAAACCACGCTGGGATTACCGTGCCTGTCGCTGGTGCCGGCATTGCGGGCCGAAAAGCGGTCGTCGACAGCAAAGGCAGCGTCATGGAACTCCGATCATGACATGCGGCAGCGAAAGATTTCCACTGGTTCGACATTTCACAGGACCATCATCGGCAAGCCATTATCTCGGTACGCCGAGTCGATCCGCGCCATCAAACTCGCTATAGACCTCAATCCCAGCAAAGCCTCCAATCAGGTGATTGGCATCACCTCGGCCTTGCCCAATGAGGGTAAGACAACGGTCGCAGCCTCGCTCGCCCAGCTCATCGCCCATAGCGGCAAGAGCGTCATCGTCGTCGATTGCGACCTCCGAAACCCATCGCTTTCCGCCAGCCTCGCCGCGAACGCCACTACAGGCATCGTAGACGTCGTCACCCAGGGGAAGCAGATCGAGGAGACGATCTGGCGCGATCCGAAAACCAATCTGGCATTCCTGCCCGCCATCAGCCGGACACCAGTGCTTCACACCAGCGAGATGTTGGCGGCGGATTCGATGCGCAAGCTGTTCGATCAGCTAAGATCGACGTATGACTACGTCATCGTCGATCTTCCGCCGCTGACCCCCCTGGTCGATGTGCGTTCGACGACAAGCTTCATCGACTGCTTCGTCCTGGTGGTGGAATGGGGACAGACGAAGGTCGACGTCGTCAAGCATGCGCTGCACACCGCCCCCAATATCCACGAGTGCCTCATCGGAGCGGTTCTCAACAAGACCGACATTAAGGCGATGTCTCGCTACGACACGCACCGCAGCGACTACTATCGCGACGATCATTATATCCGCTACGGGCTGACCGTCTCCAACTGAAGCGGATTCGATACCCTGTCGGGGATCGGGCGCCCCCGCCCCTCCCCGCCATGTTGCATATCGGCAACAAGCACCGGTTGCATTTCAGATTAACGCGATGATTCGCTGGCCTGAATCGCGTATTAATGTACCTTACCCCTACTGGGACGACTTGGGGATAATCACCATTATTGCGCTGCAAACATGTGGGAGGATCGTTGCTGGCCTCCTGGCGCTATCTTGTGCCGGGTGCATTATCACGCCTGGATCCGGCCCGCTGGCGACGGATGTCCGATCGGCGTCGGAAGGGCTTGAGCCTGCCACCCTCCCCTACGCCCTGGTCAAGCTGACGCCCGAGGTTGTCGAAGTCCTCGGCCGCTATACGCCAAGGCTGTCCTCGGCCTTTGCCGACAGGGCGCCGGCGAAGGCGTTCCGCTTCGGCGTGGGCGACACGGTGAGCATCACGATATTCGAATCCGCAGCCGGCGGCCTGTTTACATCGGACGCCGGCGTCCGCGCCGGCAACTTCGTTACGGTTCCAAACCAGGCGGTGGACGAGAAGGGATATATTGCCGTTCCGTACGCAGGCACGATCCGGGCGCTGGGCCGCACCCCATCGGAGATCCGTGACGAGGTCACGGACAAGCTCAAGGGCCGAGCCCTCGAGCCGCAGGTCGTCGTGGCTCTGGCCGAGCAGAACACGTCCTTGGTCAGCGTGCTTGGCGACGTGCGCAACGCCGGCCGCTTTCGTGCGAGTCCGTCCGCCGAGCGCATCATCGACACCATCGCGCGCGCCGGCGGACCTGCGACGCAAGGCTATGACATGTGGGTCTCGCTCGAGCGCAAGGGACACCGGGCTAGCGTCCCGTTCGGCGCATTGATGTACGAGCCTTCCAACAACATCTACGTGTTGCCGAACGACGTCATCTATCTCTACAGCCAACCGCAGACCTTCGTTGCGTTCGGTGCGTCCGGCCTGCAGGGGCAATTCAAGTTCGATGCGTGGCGCATCTCGCTAGCCGAGGCGGTAGGCAAGCAGGGCGGCATGAACGATGGATTGGCTGATCCGTCGTCGGTCTTCCTGTATCGGGGCGAGACGCGCGAGGTGGCCAAGGAAATGGGCGTCGATTGCAGGCCCTTTAAGGGTCCGATCATTCCTATAGTTTATCTGATCAATTTCCGCGATCCTTCGGGTTATTTCCTCGCTCAAACCTTTGAAATGCGGAACAAGGACGTCATCTACACGTCCAACTCTGCCACGGTCGAAACCACCAAGTTCCTGAATTTCGTGCGAACGGTCCTGGCCACGGCAAACGACCCGATCATCTACGCGACCAACGGCTACGCACTCAAGGCCGCCACCGCGGGCGGAACAAGCACGGTGATCACGACACCGACGCCAATTACTTCACCATCGGTCACAATTACACCAGCGATCACTCGGTGATTCGGCGGGCTTATGCCCGGCGACGCTGCCGGCACGGCATGATCTCCGGGAGGAGATCATGCGTCCATTACGCCGCTACCGCGCCGCTCCACGTGGGCAGCGAGAAGCGCTATCGCGTGCCGCCCAATGCACCCGGATGTGCGCCCGGCGGCTACAGGAGCCGCTCCAGCGACGCGCGGGCCCAGAACGAGCGTCGCATTTAATTCATTTAATTTTGCAATTAATCGTTGCTCTATTTAATAGTTTATTATACATTAAATAATGGTTAAGACGGGCCACCCTTGATCATTTCAGCAAGCCATGAATTTCATAAGCCGCAACATTGCAGCGGACGTCCACGGCGAGTTTGCCGCTCGTAGCTTCAGTCCACCGCTGAAGTCAGAACGAAAATGGCCGATCCGCTATCGCTCCATTGAGTTGTTCGCGACCTGCAGCGACGTCGCGATCATCCTGATCGCCGGCATTCTTTCCACACTGCTTTACCGGCTGTATGCCGGCGCGACTGCAGCCGATGTCAGCAAGGCCGTAGGCTCCGCAATCGTCGTCGCGGCGCTCTACGTTTCCCTGCTGAAGATGCGAGGCATGTACAGGCCACCTGAGTTGCTCGCATTTCGCCGTCAAGTCCACGCCGTTTGCCTCTCCTGGATATTCGTGTTCGTTCTGCTCAGCGGAGCGGTCGGCGCCTTCAACATTGGCGCAGAACTCTCCCGCGGCGCCGGCATCGCCTTTGCCGTCGTCGGCCTGGCGATGCTGATCGGACATCGGGGCGTCATGAGAGCCCTGCTCTCGAAGGGCCTCAACGACCGGAAATTTTCCGGCGGCAATGTGGTGTTGATCACGGACCAGGCGCGATCGCAGGACACCGGGTTGGCGGAGGCGCTCACGGCACTGGGATTTCGCTTGGCTGGACATTTCAGCCTGCCTCGGCCCGGCGCCAGTTCAAGCTACCGCAGGCGACTTAGCGGCCTTGTCGTCCGGCATGCACGCGGCTTCGACATTGAACAGATCATTGTGGAAGCAGATCCGAACCGATGGTGCGAGTTGCGCGAGTTCGTGGCCGAGCTAAGAGTGTTGCCGTTTCCGGTCGTCTTCGTTCCGGTCGGGGCTGCATCGGAGATGTTCGCGCGACCGACCCGGGATCTCGGAAGCGCCATAGGCGTCGAGGTGCAGCGCGGGCCTCTCACCCCAATTGAATGCGCCGCCAAGCGAAGCATTGATCTGATCGGCGCTGGGATTTGCCTGATCATGTTGGCGCCGCTGCTGGCGCTCGTTGCCGTCATCATCAAGCTGGACTCGTCAGGCCCCGTCCTTTTCAGGCAGCAACGCTGCGGCTTCAACAGCCGGAGCTTTGCGATCTACAAGTTTCGCACCATGCGTGTGCTGGAGAACGGACCCTCGATCACCCAAGCCGGGCCCGCCGACAGTCGCGTGACCCGGATTGGCAAGTGGCTGCGCAGGACGAGCATAGACGAGCTGCCGCAGCTCCTGAATGTCCTGGAAGGGAGCATGTCCCTGATCGGACCGCGACCGCATGCGATGGCGCACGACAGTCAATTCGACGAGGCGGTCCAGCACTACGCGTTCCGCCGGCGGGTCAAGCCCGGGCTCACCGGTTGGGCTCAGATCCATGGTTGCCGCGGCCCGACGCCCACGAGGACCCTGATCGAGCAACGGGTCGAATTCGACCTGTGGTACATCGACAACTGGAGTCTACGACTGGATCTCGCAATTCTGCTCCGGACCCCAATGGAAGTATTGCGCGCGCGCAACGCCTTTTGACCGTATTCGGTTCTGATCGCATCAGAACCGACGCTGTTGGCGCGTTTTTCCTTCACACCAGCAGGTATCCACGTCGCCCGGAAACGCTCCAGGGGTCGGATCGAAGCCGCCCTCGGCAATGGGGCACCAATGAACGAACGCAAGACGGTTAAGCCCGGATGGCATGGCTCGCATGCTGTCCAAGCTGTCGTCCGTCGACCAGATATCGAGGATTTGCGATCCTGGACTTCGTCGAGGATCAGGCGCGCTGCCGGCCCTTCGAACCGCTCTCGCTGATCCGAAACTCTTCGATTTTCTTTCCTGATTTCATCGCGGCGACAAGCCACCGAGGCAGCTTGCCACGGCCCGACCAGGTCTCGGAAGTCTTCGGATTACGGTATTTCGGCAGTACTCTCGGATACTTCCGCCGCGGCTTCCCGCCCTGGAGCGCGCGCGCATCGTCCGACTCACGCGCGCCACTCACACCCCTGCTAAGAACCGCCAGCCGCTTCTCAAGTTCGCGCTTTTCCGCTTCGATCCGGGCCGACAATATCGCGCTGATCTCTTCATGAAGTGACCAGAGATCATCTAAAGACATGGACTTTAGTTCGATTTCTTTCGCCGACATGGTCGTCCCGCAGTTCCGCCTTAATAATCGGCTGTCATATGGCCTCGTTCATTATTAATCAAGGGGAATACCAAAAAGTTCCCCGGCAAGTTCTGGATAAATCCGCCGTGCATACATTTATGTACCCACAGCCTATTCCAGAAGCTGCAACAGCCCAAGGGAACTCGCAATAAGATATGTTACCAAATTTGAAGAGGCTACACGGCGCAGGACTCGCGCAGGCCCCTGGCGCGGAATGCCGGCGCCTGGCGCAATCGCCTCCCATCCCTCTTACGCAGGCTCGGGATAACGCGCTTGCTTCTCCGCCGCATGAGCGGCCGTAGCCGGCAGCGAATTACCTCGATATCCCTCAGGGCGAGACGTCGAAGCTCGATCTGGGCCTGCAAGGCGCGAATGTCCCGCAGGGCGGCGGAGGGGACGACAAAGCGACTGACGGTCTCATGAAGATGGCAGAGGGGAAGCTCAATACGGTCCATTTCTCAAACCCTTACAATACCAACTTAAACCACATTTCCGCACAATTATTTATTTATTTAAACTCCGTAGATCGTCTGAAATTCCGCTATAGCTTGCCAATAAAAAACGAATTATCAAGCATTAAATAAATCATTGGATATAATATTTATGTCACATATAATGTCTTCCATTCACGTCGGCGCTCAGCGCTTTTTATCGCCTGAGCAGAGAGTGTGTTTTGTAGAGAAATTGCCTCCGCTCAGGCTCAAATTGGTCGCGAGAGCACGATGCGCAAATCCGATTTAGAGACTATGACTTTCGACGAGCTTTGGCTTCTCCACGAAGAGATCACGAAGATTTTGTCGGAGAGAATCACGGCCGAGAAGCTCGAGCTGGAGAAACGCCTGGCTCAACTTAATCCGCCCGAGCCGATGCAGGATAATGCAGGTTCCGAGCCGGGCGCCGAACGGCCGCGCCGCAGATATCCACGGGTGCCGCCGAAATACTGCAACCCGATGGAGCCAACCGAAACCTGGTCCGGTCGCGGCAAGCAACCCCGATGGCTCGTCGCCGCGCTGCAGTCCGGGCGCAAGCTGGAGGAGTTCAGGATCGAGAACAGCGAGAAGGCGACGGACGACAACGCTCACCGCTCCTGAGCGCGTCGTTCGCCGAGATATCTTAGCTGTGCAACTGAACAGGCGCCGCGCCGCGTGTATACTCGAGATGTCTGGCGAGACTGGTACGGATGCCCGAAATCTCACCCAGAAGAACGTCGCAGAGTTGAATTCGGGAGGCAATGACGGTTGGGTTGGCTCCCTCACCATTTAAAAGATGAAGCTGAATTTGCGCCTGCTTGATCGCGTTAAGGGAATCCCAAAGGACGCAATCACTCGACTTATAAATATTTCTCATTATTGACCCCCTCACCCAAACAAATGACCGGTGGTCGGCAATCGTCACTTTCGTTAGTCGGCGATCATCGATGATGGTTCATCCCGCCTGCGACAATTTTACGCATGAAAATTCATCGCATGTCTCGCAAACTTCCGCCCGGAAATTCGACGGCCGGACGAAAGACTAACTCGCGTCCGCTTTAAATAGTTTAAATCGAGCCACGAAACGAAGCAACTTAAATCGGGCGCGACGCGAAGCGTCCTTACCTCTTTTCTCAAATCGAACTAAACACTTCCCGCATATGCGAGCGAGATCTCTGTGTGGCTGGCTTGCAATAGTCGACTCTCGCTCGCGGATAAAAGTATAGCGCCGATGCTGCAGTGCGCTCCTGCCAGTCTATCCGGCGGCGCGACCATCCCGAGAACAGTGACTGGTTTCGTCGCCCGCTGAATGCACCCCGCGTGGAAGCGACGAATTCGCCGCGCGAGTGTTGCGGTGGGGGAACGCTCGGCTCATACGCGGGCGAGCCGGACGACGTATGACCGTTGGCCGGAAAGCCCCACAGACGGCAACGATGGGAAATGCGCCTCCGGACCCTATCGCAGGTCACCGCCTTCAAGCGCGTCAGGGGTACGTCTCGCTGGAAAGAACGCCTTGTCCAGGTCGGACTTGAGCGAATCACATTTGCTGGCAAGGCGTCGAAGGTTACCCAACGTGCCCCGGGGCGCATCGCAATGGCCACACCGGATCGGGGTCGAGGACGGAGCCCCCTCAGCAAGGTCAATCCGAATGCTCAGTGAGTTGCAATTGTCGCAAACTAGCTTGAACTCGGCATGACGATCCATCGACGGCTCCCGGTCTAAATCTCTCTGAAATCGGATCAGCAAAATTCAATAAGCAGAACTTGGCTGGGAAGCCGCGCGTTCGCGTTGTGCGTCCCCGAGGGCTCGAGGCCCAGACCGGGATTATTATATTATTTATTTTTCTTCGTCTAATTTATTATTAAGAATTTAATTATGGATCGGTCCGCATCCAAACATTCTCGATGATGCAGGACCCTCACGAATTTAATCCAGCGCAAAATAGGAGTGGATAACGCATATGTGTATTACACGCACACCGCTCAGGTTGAGGATATGTCGTTATACACGTTGATTTAATTGTGATTTTTTGCGGCAAATTTACCGCTCGACTAATGGGTAAAATAATATTAAATACCTTATTTAATTTCATAGCCGACCTATCGCGTTGGGGCTAGCGGGAAAGTGCCATGGTCGCGGCAACCACTGCAAAGACGAGCCTGCAGTCACGGCCGGGTGCCGTGTCGAGAAGCATGAGCTCTCGAGCCGCCACGCGCCCTGTCGCGGTCCCACGATCCCCATCGGCACGGCCGCGCGGTACCGCGATGGCGCTCGGTCCCCTGACATTGAAGCCGCCGCTCCGAGGCCTTTCCGATCTCGACGGCTGCCCCCTCGATCGGTTTTTTCAGGCTTATTCCCCCTCTTTCTCGAGGACACAGATATGACGAAGGCTTTTGAGGAAGCTTCTGGTTGGAGCCGTGTCGCTCTCGGATTGCAGAATTGGCAACGCGTCCTCCCGCGCGGGAAGAAACCGGAAACCGAAGCATCCATTGCGGGAGACGAAAACTGGTTCTTGTCTTTGGCAGCGCTGCGGTCGCCGGAAACGTCGGCGAACGCCCATGCGCTCATAGCGCCTCTGTCCCTTGGAGCGGCGAAGGCCGAACTCGCTGCGTCGGCGGCAACAAGCCCCACCTCTGTCTCCGCGACGGCTGAAGCCGCAACGTCAAATCCCGTCGTGATCCTCGGCGGCACCCCTTCGCCGGCCGTTGCCGCGGGTATCACCGGATCCATGCTCCCCACGACCCCCGCAGTGGCCACCCCGGCTAGTGCACCGCTTTGCTGCGGTTCGTGCGGCTACATCAATTGCCCAACCCAGGCGATGAGTCAGGGCAACACCAACGGGACGCAGTTGGCTGGTCAGATGGTGCATAGCGGGGGATCCGGAGCCGATTTCGTGCCGACCGACAAGGCCGGACTCATCGGCAGTTCCACAAGCGCCGCCATGTCGACGCAGGATGTGGCACCAGTGGCGAACTGGACGCAGCTCCCTGGCGGCGG
Source organism: Bradyrhizobium sp. 31Argb (assembly GCF_043638955.1). NCBI lineage: Bacteria > Pseudomonadati > Pseudomonadota > Alphaproteobacteria > Hyphomicrobiales > Nitrobacteraceae > Bradyrhizobium > Bradyrhizobium sp. 31Argb. The sequence goes on from NZ_JBEGDB010000004.1 coordinate 35,787, forward strand.
AGAGACCGCCAGCGGCACCACAATGACCGGCCAGATCGGGATTCTGGGCGGCTCGGTCATAACCGCCACGCCGCAAGTCGCGCCGGCGGCATCACCCGGCCTCCGAGCGGCCGCCGCGACAACGACCACCACGGCTGCTGCCACAACGAACGCCACGGCTGCTGCGACATCAACCAACCCGATGGTCCTCGAAAATCAAAAGCAAGGAAATCCCGAAAGCGAGTGGGGCATCGACGGCGCGGGCGACTCGAACATCGAGGGCTTCGCCACGGACATCAGCGTCAATCACGGCACGACGGTCAGCTTCAAGATCAATACCAATTCGACGCACTACAGGATCGATATCTACCGCCTCGGATATTATGGAGGCATGGGTGCCCGAAAGGTCGGGACGATAGATCATACCGGCTTGCAGAATCAGCCCGCGCCCTTGCGGGACAATACGACGGGACTGGTCGACGCCGGCAACTGGTCCGTCTCGGCGAGTTGGGACGTTCCCGCGGATGCCGTGTCGGGCGTCTATATCGCAAAGCTCACGCGGCTGGATGGAACGTCTGGCGAGAATCAAATCCCCTTCATCGTGCGGGACGACAGCAGCCACAGCGATGTCGTATTCCAAACCTCTGACGAGACCTGGCAGGCTTACAATGGATGGGGCGGAGCCAATTTCTACGGCGGCAACGGGCCTGCGACGGGCCAAGGCGCCGGCCGCGCCTACGCGGTAAGCTACAATCGCCCGATCGACACACGGGGTGGCGTGGGGACGTTTGCCGGGCCGCAGGATTATCTGTTCGGCGCCGAATACGCAGGCATCTACTGGCTGGAGCAGAACGGTTACGATGTCTCCTACATGGCGGGAGTTGACGCCGATCGTTTCGGCAGTCTGCTGCTCAACCATAAAGCCTATGTCGATGCCGGCCACGACGAATACTGGTCAGGTCAGCAGCGTACCAATGTCGAGGCCGCGCGCGATGCCGGCGTCAACCTGATGTTCTGGAGCGGCAACGAAGTTTACTGGCGCACCCGCTGGGGCAACAGCATCAGCAGCGACGCGAGCGCTTATCGCACGTTGATTTCCTACAAGGAGACATGGGCGAACGCCTCGATCGATCCCACCGACCAATGGACAGGCACTTTCCGCGACCCGCGTTTCAGCCCGCCGGCGATCGGCGGCGGCAATCCGGAGAACTCGCTCACTGGACAGCTTTTCGACGTCGATGACGTCGGTACCAACCTGCAGTCGATCCAAATCCCGTACGACGACGCCAATTTGCGCTTCTGGCGCAACACCAGTATTGCCAATCTGCAGCCCGGTCAGACCGCGTCGCTGGTCCAGAACTATCTCGGCTATGAGTGGGACGACGCGGTTGACAACGGGTTTGATCCCGCGGGCCTGGTGCGGCTCTCCTCGACGACCCTGCCGGTGAGCAGCTATCTGCTCGATTACGGCAACACGACCGGCAATGGCATCTCGACGCACAGCCTCACGCTCTATCGTGCTGCGAGCGGCGCGTTGGTCTTCGGTGCCGGGACCGTCTTTTGGCCCTGGGCCTTGAGCGACAATCACGACCTGCAGTCGACGCCGACCGATTCGCGCGCGCAACAGGCGATGGTCAACACGCTCGCCGACATGGGCGTTCAGCCGGGCACGCTTCAATCGGGGCTCGTCGCTGCCACCGCCTCGACAGACCACACGCCGCCGACCTCCACGATCACCCCGCTCGGATCCGTTACTGCAGGAACCATTGTCACGATCTCCGGCACGGCCGCGGATCTCGGGGGCGGCGTGATCGCCAGCGTCGAAGTCTCGACTGACAATGGCGCGACCTGGCATCCGGCCACCGGCGACGAGAACTGGACCTATTCCTGGTCGCCGCAGGTCAGCGGCACCTACACCATCCTCTCGCGCGCGGTCGACGACAGCATCAATCTTGAAACGCCTTCGACCGGCCGCACCGTTACCGTCGCGGCACCGAATTACGTTTCGCTGTTCTCACCGTTAGCAACCCCTGCCGTCGTGAACACCACGGACGCGAGCGCCGTCGAACTCGGGGTGAGGTTTCAGACCTCGGTCGCTGGCACCGCATCCGGCGTGCGGTTCTACAAGAGCAGCCAGGACACAGGCACCCACACCGGCGAGATCTGGTCAAGCACCGGCGTCAAGCTTGCAACCGTCACCTTCACCAACGAGACGGCGAGCGGCTGGCAGAGTGCGACCTTCTCCACTCCGATCACGTTGACGCCTGGACAAATCTATACTGTCTCCTATCACACCCAGACCGGCCACTATTCCAACACGAACAACTTCTTCACCGCCGACGTGATCAACGGACCGCTGACCGCGCCCGCCAGCGGCAATGGCGTCTTTGCCTACGGCAGCACCAGCCTATTTCCGACGAGCACGTTCCAGGCGACGAACTTCTGGGTTGACGTCATGTTCAACCCCTCCTCGGGTAACACCAACGTGCCGCCGGTGGCGGCAAACGACGTCGGGCCGAACGTGACGCAAAACACGGCGGTTACGATTACCGCCGCGTCCCTGATCAGCAATGACAGCGATGCCAATGGTGATCCTCTGACCATCACCGCGGTGAGCGGAGCCAGCCACGGGACCGTCACGCTCAACGTGCAGAGCAATCCGCAAAACAACACCATCACCTTCACGCCCGACGCGGGCTATACCGGCAACGCGAGCTTCACCTACACGGTTTCGGACGGCCGCGGCGGCACGGCTACCGCCAATGTCAGCCTCACCGTGCTTGCACCAGGGCAAACGCCGGTGAGCCTGTTCAGCGCATCGAGCACACCGGCCGGCAGTTTCCATGACGGCTCGGCGCTTGAAGTCGGCGTGAAGTTCACCACCTCCGTGGCTGGTCAGATCACCGCGCTCAGATTCTACCGCAGTGCCACCGACACCGGTCCTGACGTTCTCGACCTCTGGAGTGCGACCGGCGTCAATCTGGCAACAGTCACCTTCACCAATACCACGGCCAGCGGCTGGCAGACGGTTGCACTGCCGACGCCCGTCACCCTCACCGCCAACACGACGTACGTCGCCTCCTATCACACCACCGGCGCCTATGTTGCGAACAACAACTTCTTCACAAGCGCCGTCACCAACGGGCCCCTGACGGCGATCGCCACCGGCAACGGCGTCTACTCCTATGGCGGCACCAACACCACCGGCATCTTCCCCACCAGTACCTGGAACGCCTCCAATTACTGGGCCGATGTCGTGTTCATTCCGTCCGGATCGGGTGGCGGGTCGAACACCGCACCGACGGCTGTCGCTGACGTCGCCGACGCCACTGAGAAAGGCGGCGTCGCCAACGGCTCAGGCGGCTCGCCCGCCACCGGCAACGTCCTTACCAACGACACCGACCCCGATAGCGGCGACACCAAGACCGTCACCGCGGTCAGCTTTGGTGCGACAGCGGGCACGCTCGGCACCGCGCTCGCCGGAGCGCACGGCAGCCTCGTGCTCAATGCCAACGGTACGTTCACCTATACCATCAACGAGAATGATTCCGCCGTGCAGGCGTTGCGGCTGTCAACGAACACGGTGACCGACAGCTTCAGCTACACCATGCGTGACACCGCCGGCCTCACCTCGGCCACCACGCTCACCATCACCATTCACGGCGCTGATGACGCACCGGTGCTCGCGACCCAGACCGCCAACCAGAACGCGACCGTCGGCTCGTCGTTCTCGCTGGTGCTGCCTGCCAACACCTTCACCGATGTCGACGCCGGCGACACCCTGACCTATGCGGCCACGTCCGCCGACGGCACCGCCCTGCCCACCTGGCTCTCGTTCAACGCATCCACACGCACATTCAGCGGCACACCGGCGGCCGCAAATGTCGGCACCGCCAGCATCAAGGTGACAGCTACCGACCTTGCGGGCGCCGCCACCAGCGAGACCTTCAATATCGCAGTGTCGGGCGGCCCATCGGACACCGCGCCGACGGCTGTCGCTGACGTCGCCAACGCGACCGAGAAAGGTGGCGTCGCCAACGGTTCAGGCGGCTCGCCTGCCACCGGCAACGTCCTCACCAACGATACCGATCCTGACACCGGCGACACCAAGACCGTCACCGCGGTCAGTTTTGGTGCGACAGCGGGCACGCTCGGCACCGCGCTCGCCGGCGCGCACGGCAGCCTCGTACTCAGCGCCAACGGTACGTTCACCTATACCATCAACGAGAATGATTCCGCCGTGCAGGCGTTGCGGCTGTCGACGAACACGGTGACCGACACCTTCAGCTACACCATGCGTGACACCGCCGGCCTCACCTCGACCACCACGCTCACCATCACCATTCACGGCGCTGATGACGCACCGGTGCTCGCGACCCAGACCGCCAACCAGAACGCGACCGTCGGCTCGTCGTTCTCGCTGGTGCTGCCCGCCAACACCTTCACTGACGTCGACGCCGGCGACACCCTGACCTATGCGGCCACGTCCGCCGATGGCACCGCCCTGCCCACCTGGCTCTCATTCAACGCGTCCACACGCAGCTTCAGCGGCACGCCGGCGGCCGCCAATGTCGGCACCGCCAGCATCAAGGTGACAGCTACCGATCTTGCGGGCGCTGCCACCAGCGAGACTTTCAATATCGCCGTGTCCACCACGCCCCCGCCTGCACCGGTCAGCCTGTTCAGCGCATCCAGCACGCCAGCGGGGAATTTCAATGACGGCCAGCAGGTTGAACTTGGGGTGAAGTTCACCTCTTCGGTCGCCGGCCAGATTACCGCGCTCAAATTCTACCGGAGCGCCAACGACACCGGCCCGGATGTCGTCGACCTCTGGAGCGCCACCGGCACCAGGCTGGCGACCGCCACCTTCACCAACACGACGGCGAGCGGCTGGCAGACGGTTCAGCTTCCGACGCCTGTCTCTATCAACGCCAACACGACTTACATCGCGTCCTATCACACCACCGGTGCGTATGTGGCGAACGGCGGCGGCTTCAGTTCTCCCGTCACCAGCGGGCCGCTGACGGCGCCCTCGAGTGCGAGCGCGGGCGGCAACGGCGTCTATGGCTATGGCGGCAACAGCACGACCGGGCTATTCCCGACCAATTCGTTCAACTCGGCCAATTACTGGGCGGACGTTGTGTTCCAACCACAACTGGTCGGCTAGCGCTCGATGGGAAGGAACGGGAAAGATCTGCTGCCTGTGACCGTGCTGAGCGGATTTCTCGGCGCGGGCAAGACAACGCTGCTCGATCATCTCTTGATGAACCGCGACGGTCTTCGGGTCGCGGTCATCGTCAACGACATGAGTCAACTGAACATCGACGCAAGCCTCATCCGCAATGGCGGCGCCGACCTGTCGCACACGACCGAGAGCCTCGTCGAGCTCAGCAACGGCTGCATCTGCTGCACGCTCCGCGACGACCTCCTGCAGGAGGTCAGGCGACTCGCCGAACAACGGCGCTTCGATTATCTGCTGATCGAAGGAACCGGGATCGCCGAGCCGCTTCCTATCGCGGCAACGTTCTGTTTTCGCGACGAGGGCGGCGTCTCGCTTTCCGATGTCGCGCGGCTCGACACAATGGTTACGGTCGTGGATGCGACGAGCATGCTCGGCGACTATGGCAGCCGTCAACTGCTCCGCGAGCGCGGCGAGATGCGCGATAGAAACGACCAGCGCACGCTCATCGATCTCCTGGTTGAGCAGATCGAATTTTCTGACGTCGTGGTGATCAACAAGATCTCGGAAGCGGCGGAGACGACGCGCGCGTCGCTCCGGAAGATCATTGCGGCACTCAATCCGGACGCGCGTCAGATCGAAGCCGATTTCGGCAAGATTCCTCCCAAAGCATTGCTCGGCACCGGTCTCTTCAATGAAGCGAGAGCTGCGACCCATCCGCTCTGGCACAAGGAGCTGTACAACCCTGACTCTCACGTGCCGGAGACCGACGAGTACGGAATATCAAGCTTCGTGTACCGGGCGAGGCGCCCATTCGATCCAGTCAGCTTCCGATCTTTTCTCGACCAACCCTGGCCGGGCGTCATTCGCGCCAAGGGCCATTTCTGGCTTGCCACCCGTCCGGATTGGGTAGGTGTGCTGTCCGTGGCCGGGATTCAGCGTCGGTGCGAGCCGATGGGCTTCTGGTGGGCAACCGTTCCGAAGCCGGCATGGCCCAGCCATCAGCAATTTCAGGAGCAGATCAATAGCCATTGGGATGACGACTGGGGCGATCGCCGCCAGGAACTCGTCTTCATCGGCTCAGGCATGGACGAGGCACAGATCCGCGCCTCGCTCGATGCCTGCCTCACCCCTTGCGAAAATGGGTTCGATCCGGACTGCTGGCGCAGCCTCGACGACCCCTTTCCACCCTGGAATGCTCCTCAACATGAGAAGCACATGGGTGCTTGACGAAGGCGCACTGCCGATCGGCATGGATCGCTGTCGCTGCGAAGGACGCGAAGCAAGTCAAGCATGAAATTGCGCGCCACCCACTCGACTTTCCGCACGCGAGCACACAAGTTCCGATTGGGAACGGACGGTTCTCGCAAGGTCAAGAGCATAGGGTGTTGTTGTGATGCGCCGCATCGTCGTTACGGGAATGGGATTGGTGTCGCCGCTCGGTTGCGGCGTCGAGCTCGCATGGTCGCGACTGCTTGCCGGACGATCGGGGCTTCGTGCCCTGCCGGCATGGGCGGCCGCGCTGCCGGCGCGGGTCGCGGGGATCGTGCCGACCAAGGCCGATGATGTCGAAGGCGGCTTCGATCCCGATCTCGGCGCACCGCCCAAGGACCAGCGCAAGATGGACCGTTTCATCCTGTTCGCGCTGGTCGCCGCGGCCGAGGCGATTGCGCAGGCCGCATGGACGCCTGCCGATGCCCATGCGATGGAGCGGACGGCGACCGTCATCGCATCTGGCATCGGCGGCTTTCCGGCGATCGTCGAAGCGGTGCGCACCACCGATCAGCGCGGCGTTCGCCGCCTGTCACCGTTCACCGTGCCGTCGTTCCTCGCCAATCTCGCGGCCGGCCACATCTCGATCCGCTATGGATTCAAGGGTCCAATCGGAGCGCCCGTCACCGCCTGCGCCGCGAGCGTGCAGGCGATCGGCGATGCCGCGCGCCTGATCCGGTCGGGAGAAGCCGACGTCGCCGTATGCGGCGGCGCGGAAGCCTGCATCGATCTCGTCAGCCTCGGCGGCTTTGCCGCCGCGCGGGCGCTGTCGACCGATTTCAACGAAACGCCCGAGCGCGCATCCCGTCCCTTCGATCGGGACCGCGACGGCTTCGTGATGGGCGAAGGCGCCGGCATGCTGGTCATAGAGGAACTCGATCATGCGCTCCAGCGCGGCGCCAGGCCCATTGCCGAAATCATCGGCTACGGCACGACCGCGGATGCCCACCACATCACCTCGGGCCCCGAGGACGGCGACGGCGCACGCCGCGCCATGGAACTCGCCTTGCGTCAGGCGCGACTTGAGCCCAGCCAGGTCCAGCACCTCAATGCGCACTCGACTTCGACGCCCGCCGGCGATCACTCCGAGATCGAAGCCATCAAGTCGGTGTTCGGGCGCGAGGGCAAGCTCGCAGTGAGCGCAACCAAATCGGCGACGGGACATCTGCTCGGCGCGGCCGGAGGCTTGGAAGCGATCTTCACCGTCCTCGCTCTCCGCGACCAGGTGGCGCCGCCCACCCTCAATCTGGAGAATCCTGACGATGCGGCTATAGGCATCGATCTCGTCGCCAGAGCAGCCAGGCCGATGGCCATCGAGCACGCGATCTCGAACGGGTTCGGCTTCGGCGGCGTCAACGCCAGCATCATCCTGCGGCGCTGGACGTGATCATGTTGCGGGGTGACGTCGCACGCGCGACCCCGCTCACCCGTCTTACACCGCCGGCGGATTACGGTCGATGAAGGTCGAGCGTTGGTGCCAATAGGGATAAGGCAGCGTCACCTTGCTGGCTTCGTCGAGCTTGGCGACCTGCTCCTTGGTCAGCGCCCATCCGATCGCGCCGAGGTTCTCGCGCAGTTGCGCCTCGTTGCGCGCGCCGACGATCAGCGTGGCGACGGTCGGTCGCTGCAACAGCCAGTTCAGCGCGATCTGCGATACGCTCTTGCCGGTTTCCTTGGCGATCTCGTCGATCGCATCCACGACGCGATAGAGGTGCTCATCCGGCACCGGCGGTCCGAAGGAAGACGTCTGCGGCAACCGGCTGACCTCCGGCCGCGGCTGGTCGCGCCGGATCTTGCCAGTGAGCCTGCCCCAGCCGAGCGGCGACCACACCACCGCGCCGAGACCCTGGTCGAGGCAGAGCGGCATCAACTCCCACTCATAATCGCGCCCGATCAGCGAATAATAGGTCTGGTTGGCGACGTAGCGCGGAAAGCCGTATTTGTCGGCAACCGAAAGCGCCTTCATGAGGTGCCAGCCGGAAAAATTCGAGACCCCGACATAGCGGATCTTGCCGGAACGCACGAGCACATCGAGCGTTGCGAGCACCTCTTCGGGCGGCGTGAATGCATCGAAGCCATGCAGCTGGAACAGGTCGATATAATCGGTCCCCAATCGGCTCAGCGAACTGTCGACCGCCGCAAGCAGATGCTGACGGGACGAGCCGATATCGTTCGGCCCTTCGCCGATACGGAAGCTCGCCTTGGTCGAGATCAGCAGCTTGTCGCGCCGCCCCTTGATCGCCTGGCCGAGCACGCGTTCGGATTCGCCCATGGAGTAGACATCAGCGGTGTCGAACATCGACACGCCGGCATCGAGGCAGATGTCGACCAGCCGCCGCGCTTCGGTCGCATCGGTATTGCCCCACGGGGCCAAGCGACCGACGCCGCCGAAGGTGCCGGTCCCGAAGCTGAGCGCAGGCACGCTAAACCCTGACTTTCCCAGGCGCCGGTATTCCATCTGTATTCTCCGCGCTTCGTGCATGCCCATCCAAAGGGCATCGCAGGATCGTATTCAAATCCGGAACCGGTGCAAGCGCGCGGATGGAATGACATGGCGGAGTCAAAGTGACTTGACACTCTATTGCAGCACGGCTCGCCCTATCATATTATGATCGAAATATAATCGTGAGGGCATTTGCCATGTCGGAGGATCTGACCGAGGTTGAAACCGGAACCGGCGAATTGCTGTGCCAGATCGACGGGCGCGTCGCCATCCTGACGCTGAATCGGCCTGAGGCACGCAACGCGCTCTCGGACAATCTCACCCCGGCTTTGCGGCGCATGATCAAGAGCCTGGGCGACGATCCCAAGATTGGCGCCCTCCTGATCACGGGCGCGGGCAATGCCTTTTGCGCCGGCGGTGACGTCAAGGGCATGGGCAGCGGCATTGCCCGGCCCGAACGGACGCTGGAGGAGCGTGTCGCTATTCTCCAGGAGAGGCAGCGCACGCTCACCGGCGTGCTGGTGGCCGTCCGCAAACCCACCGTCGCCGCCCTTCCCGGCCCTGCTGCAGGCGCAGGCCTCGCGATCGCGCTTGCCTGCGACATCCGGATCGCAGCCGAATCCGCCATCATGGCGACCGGCTACGCCCGCATCGGCCTGTCCGGCGATTACGGCGTCGCCTGGCTGCTGACGCGGCTGGCGGGAACGGCCCGCGCGCGCGAATTGATGTTCCTGTCGGAACGTCTCGACGCTAGGCGTTGCGAAGCGTTCGGACTGGTCAACCGCGTCGTCCCTGACGATCAGCTCCGATCGACCGCGCTGGAACTGGCACAGCAACTCGCCGATGGGCCGCCGATCGCGCTTGGCTACATCAAGGACAATCTCGACCACGCCCTTGCGTCCGACCTTCTGACCTCGATGGATTTGGAAGCCGAGCATATGGTCCGCGCGGCGCGCACGAACGACCACAACGAAGCCGTGCGCGCCTTCGTTGAGAAGCGCAAGCCGGTATTTCACGGCCAGTAAGAGACGCACCGGCGCCGTAGGGTGGGCAAAGCGCAGCGTGCCCACCTTCCTTGCACCGAACGTGGACGGTGGGCACGCTTCGCTTTGCCCACCCTACAATTCCTCACCGCACTCACAGGAGAAAGCGAGATCATTCCGAATTCGCATCCAGGATCGCGCCGAACGGTTCCCAATTGGTGCCGCTCCAGCGCTGCATCTGCAACTGCGTCCAGACCATGTTGTTGCTGTCGGACGTATTGGCCTTGATGCCGGGAGACGCTGTCGGAACCACAAAGTCTTTCAGCGATTTCGCCTGCATGATGATGTTCTTTCGCGACATGTCATTTCCGCACTGCTTCAGGATCTGCTCCAGAACCATGCCCTGCATATAGCCGGTGAGATAGCTGGTGTTCTGGATGTCGGCGCCGGGCAGGTACTTCTCGAAGAACGCGCGATCGGCCTTCACGCCCTCGTCATCGTCCCATCGCCCATCGGTCGGGTCCTTGTTGATGGTGCCGACAATGACGCCCTTCGAATTCTCAAGTCCGGCCGGCTTCAACGTACCTCCGATCGAGCCCGACGGGAAATTGAGGATCACGGTCGCCTTCCAGCCGATCTCGGACGCCTTGCGGATCGCCTGCGCCGCGAATTTCGGCGTTCCCGCGATGAAGAAGCCTTCCGCACCGGAGCTCTTGAGAGTGATCACCTGGGAATCGATGGTCGGCTCCGTCACCTCGTAGGCTGCGGTGACGACGCGCTTGTCGAAATCGCCCTTCAGGATCGACTTGAACGCGGCGACATAGTCTTTGCCGAGATCGTCGTTCTGGAACAGGATCGCGTATTTCTTGCCCGGCAGCGTCTGCTCGAGGAATTTCGCGTAGATCCGGCCCTCGGTCTGATAGCTGACGAGCCCGGTCGTCGTTAGCGGAAATTCGGCAACATCGGTGAACTTGCTCGAGCCGCTGACGATCGCAATCGAAGGAACGCCTTTCGCCTTCAAATATTTCGCCGTCGCCGAATTGCCTGGTGTCCCGAGCTGGCTGAAGATGAAGGCGACCTCGTCGCTTTCGACGAGCTTGCGCGCATGCTCGACCGCCTTTGGCGGACTGTAAGCATCGTCCATCGCGATATAGTTGATCTTGCGCCCGTTGATGCCGCCGCGATCGTTGATCATCTGGACATAGCCGAGCACGCCGCGGCCGACGAGACCGATCGACGACGCCGGACCGCTGAACGGAAAGATCCCGCCGATCTTGATCTCGGTCGCGCTGACGCCCGGTTCGTCGGCGGCGTCAGCCGGAAGCGCCAGCAGCGACGCCGCTAGGCATGCCGCCGCCACACTCAATTTCATCTTCATGCTTCCCTCCCTCCAAAGCCTGTCACGCGCAGGCCAATCGTTTAAAAGAAATGCAGGCATACGCCCGCGGCCCGGTCCGCCCGCTCAGGCGAACCAGCCAACATGTCGAAAACCTCAAAGACCTCTCAGGCGACCGCGCGCGCCGGCGCCTCCGCCACGACACCGTCGAGGAAGCCGGTGAGCCGTTGCCGGATGATCTGCTCGGCTTCGGTCATGACGCGGTCGATCAGTTCCTGCACCGTCGGGATGTCATGGATCAGTCCGACCACCATGCCGCAGCTCCAGGCGCCGGCATCCATCTCGCCGTCGACCATCACCTTGGGATAGACGCCCGCGACCTGCTCGTGAATGTCCTGGATCTTGATGCTCGCGCCCTTCTCGCGCTCGATCTCGAGAAGCTGATCGACGCCCTTGTTCTTCAGGACGCGCTCGGTGTTGCGCAGCGCGCGCATCACCAGGCGGGTGTCGAGCTCGGTGGCCTCCACCAGCGCCCGCTTCACGTTGTCGTGGACTGGCGCCTCCTTCGTGGCGACAAAGCGCGTACCCATGTTGATGCCATCAGCGCCCATCGCGAGCGACGCGGCGAGGCTACGCCCGTCAGCCATGCCGCCCGAGGCCACAAACGGGATCTTCAGTTCATCGGCCGCACGCGGCAGTAGGATCATGTTCGGGATATCGTCCTCACCGGGATGACCGCCGCACTCGAAGCCGTCGACACTGACCGCATCGCAGCCGATCTTCTCGGCCTTCAGCGAATGGCGGACGGACGTGCATTTGTGGATCACCTTGATGCCGGCGGCCTTCAACGCCGGCATGTACTGCTCGGGGCTACGGCCCGCGGTCTCCACGATCTTGACACCGCCCTCGCGGATCGCGGCGATATATTCCGGATAAGGCGGCGCGGTGAAGCTCGGCAGGAAGGTGAGATTGACGCCGAACGGCTTGTCGGTCATGTCGCGGCAGCGCGCGATTTCCTTGGCGAGCAATTCCGGCGTCTTCTGCGTCAACCCGGTGATGATGCCGAGACCGCCGGCGTTCGACACCGCGGCGGCGAGCTCGGCAAAGCCGACATAGTGCATGCCGCCCTGGATGATCGGATGCTGGATGCCGAGCAGTTCAGTGATCGCTGTCTTCACGAAGTTTCTCCCGCGTTCCCGATCAGTGGATGATTTCAAACAGTCCCGCAGCGCCCATGCCGCCACCGATGCACATGGTCACCACGCCGTATTTCGCCTTGCGCCGGCGACCCTCGATCAGGATATGGCCGGTCAGCCGCGCACCGGTCATGCCGTAGGGGTGGCCGATCGCGATCGAGCCGCCATTGACGTTGAGTTTTTCAGGGTTGATGCCGAGCTTGTCGCGGCAATAGATCACCTGCACTGCATAGGCCTCGTTGAGCTCCCAGAGATCGATATCGTCGATCTTCAGGTTGTGCCGCTTGAGCAGCCGCGGGATCGCGGCGACCGGGCCGACGCCCATCTCGTCCGGCTCGACGCCAGCAGCAACGAAGCCGCGGAAGATGCCGAGTGGCTTCAGCCCCTTCTGCGCGGCAACCTTGTCACTCATGATCACGCAGGCGGACGCGCCATCCGAAAGCTGGCTGGCGTTACCGGCGCTGCCCTCGAACACCGGCTTGATCTTCGCAAGCGCTTCGGCCGTCGTATCAGGCCGCGGTCCCTCGTCCTTGGTCAGCGTCACCTCCTTGTAGGTGACCTCCTTCGTATCCTTATCGACAACAGCCATCCTGGTCGTGATCGGCACGATCTCGTCACTGAAGCGGCCGCCCTGCAATGCGGCGCCGACGCGGCGCTGGCACTCGAGCGAGTATTCGTCCTGCTGCTCGCGACCAATCTTGTAGCGCTCGGCGACCACTTCGGCCGTCTCAAGCATCGACATGTATATTTCCGGCTTCATCGCCATCAGCTCGTCGTCGACGGCGTGGAACCTGTTCATGTGCTCGTTCTGCACCAGGCTGATCGATTCGATGCCGCCGCCGATCGCGATCTCGACGCCGTCGAGCATCACCGAGCGCGCCGCGACCGCGATGGCCTGCAGGCCGGAGGCACATTGCCGGTCGATCGTGGTGCCGGCGACGGTGACCGGCAAGCCAGCCCGGGTCGCGCCCTTGCGAGCGACGTTCATCACCATGGTGCCCTGCTGCATCGCGCAGCCCATCACCACGTCCTCGACCTCGCCGGGTTCGATCCCGGCGCGCTTGACCGCCTCGGCCATCACGTGGCCGGCCAGGGTCGGCCCTTCCGTGTTGTTGAGTGCGCCGCGATAGGCCTTGCCGACGCCGGTACGCGCCGTCGATACGATCACTGCATCTCGCATATGCTTTCCTCTTCTCGTCAGGCTGCCGCGTCGAGCTGCGCATAGCGCAGGACATGAAAGGCGGGATCGCCGAACTGGATGTTGATGGATGAAATCCGCTTGAAGTAATGGCCGACATTGAGCTCGTCGGTCATGCCCATGCCGCCGTGGAGTTGCACCGCCTGGTCGGCCACGAACTTGGCGGCATAGCCGATCTTCGACTTGGCACCGGAAGCAAGCCGCGATACCCCTTCGTCCTTCGATGCAAGGCTGAGATTGAGATGCTGCATCAGGGACAGCGCCTCCTGATGCGCGATGAACATGTCGACCATCCGGTGCTGCAGCACTTGGAACGAGCCGAGCGTCGCGCCGAACTGCTTTCGCGTCTTGCTGTATTCGAGAGTCGCCGCATTCAGTTCACCCATTGCGCCGACGGTCTCCGCGCAGAGTGCGCCGATGGCGCTGTCACGGCAGGCTTCGAGTGCGGCAACGCCCTCGCCCTCCCGTCCCAGCATCTGGCTCGCCGGCACGGAAACGTTCATCAGCGCGACCTCGGCGGCGCGCCGGCCATCGATGGTCCTGAAACCTTGCAGATGAAGATTCGGAGAATGGCGATCGACAACGAACAGGCTGACGCCGTTGCGATCGCCCCGCTCTCCCGAGGTGCGAGCGGAGACGATCAGACTGTCGGCCCAGGGCGCAGCCACGACCGCTGCCTTGGTGCCGCTGAGCACGTAGCTTCCACCCTCACGGCGAGCGATGGTAGAGACATGGCCGAGATCGTAACGCGAGCGGCCTTCGGACCAGGCCAGTGCCCAGACCTTCTCTCCGGACATGATATCAGGGAGATACGTGGCCTGCTGAGCCGCCGAGCCGAAATCTTCGATCAGGCCGCCGGCAAGGACGACGGTCTCGAAGAACGGCTCGACCAGAAGGTGCCTGCCGAACTCCTGCATCATGATCATAGTGGCCAGCGGCCCGCCACCGAGCCCTCCGACCTCCTCGGAGAACGGCGCGGCGAGCAGGCCGAGCTCGGCGAAGGACGACCAATGTTTGCGGCTCCAGCCCTCCTCGCTCGCGACGATCTTGCGGCGTGCATCGAAATCATACTGATCGCGCAACAGGCGCTGCACGCTGGACCGTAACAGCTCCTGCTCTTCCGTGAACTGGATGTCCATTCCGATGGCTCCCTGCGAAGCTAGAGTCCGAGTACGGCCTTAGCGATGATGTTGCGCTGGATCTCGTTCGAGCCGCCGTAGATCGAGAGCTTGCGCGAGTTGAGATATTTTTCCGAGGCGGTGTGCCCGTAGTCCGGGCCCGGCATGAAATGATTGGCGCTCACGGGATGCTCGCGGATCGCGAGCCCGTAATTGCCGATCGCGCGGTGTGTCAGCTCGGTGATGTCCTGGAAGATCTCGGTGCCCCTGATCTTGAACAGCGACGCCGCCGGACCGGGATCGATGCCGCGCGCCATTTGGGCTACGATACGAAGCTCGGTCGCCTCCAGCGCCAGCACGTCGAGCTCGATGCGGGCGATGTCCCTGACGAATTCGAGGTGGGCCGGATCGTCTTCGGGAATCTCCGCCTTCACGATCTGCTTGAGCCGATCGAGATAGCGCGTCGAGCGGCCGATACCGGCCATGCTGGTGCGCTCATTGCCAAGCAGGAATTTCGCGTAGGTCCAGCCCTTGTTCTCCTCCCCGATCAGATTGGCGGCGGGCACGCGGACGTTCTCGAGAAAAACGTCGTTCACCTCATGACTGCCGTCGATCGTGATGATCGGGCGCACGGTGACGCCCGGCGACTTCATGTCGATCAAGAGGAACGAGATGCCGGATTGCGGTTTCGCGCTCGGGTCGGTGCGCACCAGGCAGAAGATCCAGTCGGCATGCTGTGCGAGCGTGGTCCAGGTCTTGTGGCCGTTCACGATATAGTGGTCGCCGTCGCGCACCGCCTTGGTACGGACCGAAGCAAGATCGGAGCCTGAGCCCGGCTCCGAATAGCCCTGGCACCACCAATCCTCGCCGGACAGGATGCGCGGCAGGAACTTCTTCTTCTGCGTCTCATTGCCGAAGGTGTAGATGACCGGGCCCACCATGGTGACGCTGAACGCGAGCGGCGGCAGTGTGCCGGCGCGCGTGGTCTCCCGCTCGAAG
Organism: Bradyrhizobium sp. 31Argb; assembly: GCF_043638955.1. Lineage (NCBI taxonomy): Bacteria > Pseudomonadati > Pseudomonadota > Alphaproteobacteria > Hyphomicrobiales > Nitrobacteraceae > Bradyrhizobium > Bradyrhizobium sp. 31Argb. The sequence continues at coordinate 51,490 of NZ_JBEGDB010000004.1, forward strand.
ATGAAGCGCTTGGTGATCGACCAGCCGGGGCCGCCATATTCCTTGGGCCAGAGCGGCGCGATCCAGCCCTTCTTGTGGAGGATGCGATGCCAGAGCAGCATCTGCTCCTTGGTGAGGTCGGTGTCCGGATTAGGAACGCGCATCTCCGCCGGATAGTTTTCCGCGATGAAGGCGCGCACCTCGTCGCGAAACGCTGCTTCTTCACGAGTAAGCACCAGCTCCATCGGACGACGCTCCTACCGGGTTTCGCCGAGGTGGACGGATCTTCGTGCCGTAGCGCGCGGCGCCGAGCCTGCGGCTTCGCGGATGCCAAGTGTCCCTGCCAAATTCGCCACCTCAGACCTCCCGACAGATATCGAGCCGCTCGCGAGGCGACTTCATCACTCGCCGCATCTAACGTTCTTTTTTTGAACTCGTCAATCGCAATTATTCGCGAGTAAGCGGCTCACGGCGGAATGATGTGAATTTGAAGGCTGAATAGCTGTACCAGCTCAAATAACTCCATTTACATCGTCCTCACCGCTCTCTATTAATTCGGTACCAAATAAGAACTATGTGGGAGAAACCAGGATGACAGAACGCCGCGGGGTAGCGATATTGGTCGGCGCGGGCGACGCGATCGGGGCCGCCGTGGCGCGGCGTTTCGCAAAGGGCGGCTACACCGTCTGCATCTGCCGCCGCGATGCCGCCAAATCGCAGGACCTGGTCGACGAATTGAAGGCCGCCGGCCATGAGGTCCACGCGCTCAGCGTTGACGCCCGGCAGGAAGCGGAAGTCCAGGATCTGTTCGCCCGCGTCGAGAAAGAGATCGGCCCGATCGAAGTCTGCCTCTTCAACGCCGGTTCGAACGTCAACAAGCCGCTGCTCGAGACCACCGAAAAGCTGTTCTTCAAGGCCTGGGAGCTGGCCTGCTACGCCGGGTTCCTGGTCGGCCGCGAGGCCGCGCGCCACATGGTGCCGCGCGGCCGCGGCACCATCTTCTTCACCGGCGCGACCGCGAGCATCCGCGGCGGAACTGGTTTTGCTGCGTTCTCATCGGCAAAGTTCGCACTGCGCGCGGTCGCGCAAGCGATGGCGCGCGAGCTCGGTCCGAAGAACGTCCATGTCGTGCACCTCATCATTGACGCCGGCGTCGACAGCCCGGCCATCCATGAGCGCATGAAAGCCCGCGGCATCGAGGCGAGCGCGATTCCACAGGACAGCCTGACCAAGACGTCGTCGATCGCGGAAGCCTATTGGTTCGCGCATCAGCAGACGCGGGACGGCTGGACGCACGAGCTCGATCTGCGTCCCGCGGTGGAGAAATGGTGAGATGGCCGCGCCGGAGCTGACCCTCTGGGGTGTGGGCACGAGCCGGACGATACGACCGCACTGGGCCATGCACGAGCTTGGCCTCGCCTACAAGACGCGGCCGATCGGCCCCCGCACGGGCGAGACCAAGACCCAGGAATATACCGTGCTCAATCCGCGGCAGAAGATTCCGCTGCTGCAGGACGGCGATTTCTGTATCGGCGAGAGCGCGGCGATCGTCGCCTATCTGTCGCGGACCTATTCGACACCGGAGCGCTCGTTGATTCCGGAGAGCCAGCGCGACTACGCCGCCTGGCTCGAATGGTGCTTCTTCATCGTTGCCGAGCTCGATTCGACGAGCCTCTATGTCATGCGCCGACACAAGGCCGACGCGCTCGGACACATCTACGGCGTCGCGCCCGATGTCGTGGCCCAGGCCGCGGAATATTTCCGTCAGCAATCGCGCCACGTCGAGGTCGCGCTCGCCGACGGCCGCCAATTCCTGATGGGCGATCGATTCACCAGCGCCGACATCTTGCTCACCACCTGCCTCGACTGGGCGATCGCCTACGGCGTCGGCATCTGCGACCACGCCCATCCCTATCTCGAGCGCATGCACCAGCGGGAAGCCTATCAGTGCGGCCAGGCCGCAAACAAACCGCTCGCCCCAATCACGCCGCCGAAGACGTGAGCAGCCAAGCGCGAGGCAGCAGTTCTCCCTCTCCCCGTCCTTTACGGGGAGAGGGTTGGGGTGAGGGGCTCTCTCCGCGAATACGGTGAGAGATATGATCGCGGAGGCAGCCCCTCACCCTGCCCTCTCCCCGTGAAGAACGGGGAGAGGGAAAGAGAGCGCCCCACTCGTTGCTTATTGATTGCGCGCTTACACCGCCACCCGCACGGCCTTCTCGCTGACCATCCGCTCGATCGCGGCATCGTCATAGCCGAGCTCGCGCAGCACCTCGCGCGAGTGCTCGCCGACGCGCGGCGCCGGTCCGCCGATCGACGCCTCGTTGACTTCAAAGCGCGCCGCCGGTTTTGGCTGCCGCACGCGTCCGACCTTGGGCTGCTCGAACTCGGTGATGATCTCGCGCGCCACCACCTGCTCGTTGTGGATGATCTCGCCGCGGCGCAGGATCGGGGCGCAGGGAACATCGGCCGCATCGAGCCGCTCCAGCCATTCGGCCTTGGTGTGCTGCGCGATATATTCGGCCATCTTGTTGATCCGCGCCGTCGCATTCACCGAGCGCGCGGAGGGCGTCGCAAAGCGCGGATCCTTGGCAAGCTCGGGATCGCCGGTGGCGCGGCAAAAACCCTGCCATTCCGAATCCGAGATCGTGCCGGCGGTGATGTAGCCGTCGCTGGTCTTGAACACGAGATCCGGCCGGTCGTTGGGATCGGCAGAGGTCTCCTCGGTGCCGACCACTGTGTACTGCATCATGCCTTCCGGCCAGAGATAGGAGATCATCGCATCCAGCATCGCGACCCGGATGTGATCGCCCTGCCCGGTCTTCTCGCGCGCATAGAGCGCAGCAGCGACTGCCTGCGCGGTCATGACAGCGGTGGTCTTGTCGCAGACGATGGTGCGGATCATCTGCGGACGGTTGGTGACCGGCTGGGACTGGATGTCGGCGAATCCCGACAATCCCTGGATGATCGGATCGTACACCCGCTTCTTCACATAGGGCCCGGTCTCGCCGACGCCGCTGATCGAGACATAGATCAAGCGCGGATGACGCTGGCGCAGCTCATCCGCGCCAAGGCCGAGGCGCTCCATGGTGCCGGGCCGGAAATTCTGCACCAGCACGTCGGCTTGCGCGACGAGCTTGGCCAGCACCTCGCGGCCGGCCTCGCTCTTGACGTCGATTGCGAGCGAGCGCTTGCCGCGGTTGGAGGAAATGAACAGCGCCGAGAATTCGCCGGACTTGTCGATGGTGGCGCGGCTGCGGCGGGTGATGTCGCCGCCGATCGGCTCGATCTTGAGAACATCGGCGCCCTGGTCGGCGAGGAACATGGTGGCGAACGGTCCCGATACCACGCCGGTGAGATCCAGTACGCGTACGCCATTGAGTGGGCCCGGCATCACGTTCTCCTTATTTGTTCGACGATCTCCGGCCGCCGCGGTCCGGCGCTCACGCGCTCTTCGCCAACTGCCTTGTCTGCTCGACGATGGATTCCTCGACGTCGCGAAGCTGATCCTTGCCGAAGAACATCTCCTTGCCGACGAAGAACGTCGGTGAGCCGAAAGCGCCGCGGTTGACCGCGTCGACCGTCAGCTCGATCAGCCGCTTCTTGACGTCGTCCTGCTGCGCCCGTGCGATCAACCTGTCGGCGTCCAGGCCGGAAGATTTGAGCGCGGCGCGAACCACTTCGACGTCATCCATCTTCTTCGGCTCTTCCCACATGTGATGGAAGGCCGCACGGACGTAGGGCTCGAACACGCCTTCGAATTGCGCAGCGACCGCGCCGCGCATCAGCATCAGGGTGATGACCGGGAAGAACGGGTTCGGACGATAGGTCGTGATGTTGTGGCGGCGGATGAAGCGCTCGGTTTCCAGCGCCATGTATTCCGGCTTGTTCTTGATGCCGCGCAGCGAGTCGGCCGGCGACATGTTGCCGGTCGCCTTGAAAATTCCGCCGAGCAAGACCGGCACATAGTCGAACTTCACGCCGGTGCGCTGTTCGATCGAGGGGATGACAAGTTCCGCCAGATAGGCGTTCGGGCTGCCGAAATCGAAATGGAATTCAACCTTCAGGGGATTTCCCACCGGCCTCTCCTCCCGAGCATCCGTTATTCTCCGCCCGTCACGTACAGGCGACCTGTAGCCATGCCCTGGCTGGTCCTCCTCATACAGTTCCAAAAATGAACTGTCAATTCTTGGGGTCATCCAATATGCTGCTGCGCGCCGAAGCTCGATGCACTTTGCAGCGGAGCCGGCCTCTTCCGGAGCGTCCCTCATGATCACGACCCTCGACCATACCAGCGTCCTGGTTCACGATCTCGACACCGGCATTGCCGCCTATCGCGAGGTGCTCGCGAGAGAACCGGCGTTTCGCTCCAGAACCGATGGCGTCGAAAGCGCGTTCTTCATTCTGGACAACGCCACGCTTCGGGTCATGGCTCCCAACAGCGAAGGCGCGCTTGGCGCGCGCGTCCGTGCCGCCCTTGCCGAGAGCGGCGAAGGCCTGTGGTGTCTAGAGTTCGAGGTCGACGATATCGAAAAGAGCTATCGGCGATTGCGACGTATCTCGCTTCAGCCGGACGAGGTCGCCGACATCACCTGCAGTCATCTTGCGACCGGCACGACACTCTCCTGGAGACGCAGCGGCTTGCCGGCCGAACAGTCGCACGGCGTACCGATCCGCTTCAGTAAGCTTCTATCCAAAGCAGCTCGCTCTGCGGCGACAGGGCCGGCCACGGTTCGCAGGATGGACCTGGTGGTGGTTGCAACCGACGAGCCGGAGCGCGCGGTGGCGCTCTACGGCGCGCGCCTCGGGTTAGAGCTGATCTTCGACCGCACCGACGCGAAGAGCAAAAGCCGGTTGATGCAATTTGCCTGTGGCGACATGCTGATCGAGATCGTCCACCGTCCGGACGAAGGCGAGGCGCGCAAGGCGGACCGCCTCTGGGGCATCGCCTGGTCGGTCGACGATGCCGACGCCGCGCGCGAGCGGCTGCTGCGTACCGGCCGCAACGTGTCCGATGTCAAGGCGGGCGCGAAACCGGGAACGCGCGTCTTCACGCTCCGCGATGGAACGTGCAACGTCCCTACCCTCTTCGTGCAGCATCTTGCGCAAGCGCCGTAGGCCAAGCTCCTTTCTGCGCTGACATCATTTCAACACTTCGCAAACCGTCTGGTGTTCGGCAGCCATCGGCCTCGGATATTGGGCCGAGACGCGGCTCCACCACGCCTCCAGTGCATCGCGGTCGCAGCGGAGGCGGACGCTCATGCCGTCGGCGAACTTGATCCAATGGGCAAAGCGGTGGCTGGGCACGGCGATCACGACCGGGATATCCGCGCTGAGCGCACGCTCGACCAGGTAGCAAAGGCCTTTGCCCTCACATTCCTGCCGACCGAAGCGGTTGAGGATCAGCACGTCCGCGCCGCGATCGATCGCCGCCGCGATCCGCTCGCCAGCGTCGAGCAACTGGCCGACGTCGAGCCGGCAGCCGGCCGAGCAATTGCCGAGGTTCTGGAATAGCTGCAGCTCTTCGCCGCTATGGACCAGCATGGCGGACAGGCCGGCATCGAGGCAGTGATGGCCGAGCTGCACAATCCCGACGGCGCGATATCCGGCTCTGTTCAGGCTGGCCGCGAAATCGCGCAGGATCTCGTCGGGGTCCTGATGCTGCTCGTACACGAGCGCAGCAAGATCGCATTGGGAGTCGAACATGGCGGGCCTCATCTCCATTGGCGACGGGCCCCGGCCCGGGCTCCGTTATATCCGTCACTATATCACGTCCCGGCGGTTTCCGGCCATACCCGGGATGCGGCGCTGCGGGTCAAAAAAGACGGGCTGGACGACCGGGATCGCATCGATATATCCTTACGAATATAACGTATATTTGTTCGGAGCCTATGATGCAGATCGACCCGCAGGCCCTGACGACGTGCGAAGTCGCCGCCGACGGCGCCGTTTCGCTTGGCTTCGTCGATTCCGCCGGCAACCCCGCGACCCTGAGGCTTTCGCTCAACCAGGTCGGCACCCTGGTGATGACCTTGCCCGGATTGCTCGACAAGGCGCTGCAGCGCCGCTACGGCGACGGCAGCCTGCGCTACGCCTATCCGCTGGATTCCTGGATGGTCGAGCAATCGAGCGATCCGAGCGTGCGCATGGTGACGCTGCGGACAGTGGATGGGTTCAGCGTCTGCTTCTCCGTCCTCCGCGAGCAGCAGAGCCCGTTGGGGGAGGCGATCGCAGCCGAACCGCAGCCAAGTGTGACGCTGCGCGCAAACTGACGACGGCATCACGCCTTGCGGGAGATATCAGTCTGCAACGCCACCAGTTCCTTGCGCGCCGCGCTTGCCGCATCGCGCTCGATCTTGCGGTAGCGAGCGACCAGAGTGAGGCCGAACGGCGTCAGCACCGCGCCGCCGCCATTCTTGCCGCCGGTCTGCCGCTCGACCGCCGGGTGCCGACAGATGCGGTTGATCTCGTCGACCAGGTCCCACGCCCGCTTGTAGGACATCTCCATGGCGCGGCCGGCGGCCGAAATCGACCCGCAATCGCGGATATGCTCGAGCAACTGGATCTTGCCGGGCCCGATCCTCTCGTCGCTATCGAGATCGATGCGAACGCTCAAATGTGGAAGCGATTTGGCGCCCGGTTTTGACATGCAGAATCCGTTGGTTGCGTCTTATTCCCTAGAATGCCATTGAAGCCTTTCGCGGACAAGATGAGCACCGGCCGATAACGCCGCAGTCGGCGTCGGCCGGCGCGTCTCTCCTACACTACGGCAAGTCGTTCACGTCTTACTTTAGCGGAACTGGCACGATCGCGAATGGACCGGGATCCTTCCCCTTGTTGGGGCCGATCAGGTAGGACAGCTTGCCCTCGGCGATCCATCCGGTGTTGCCGACCTGGGTCACCGAAACAGGCTCGGCCAGACCATCCTTGATCACGTCGACCCTGGCCTCATCGCCCGTCACCGTGACCTTGTCGAGCCGGCCGGCGCCTTCGACCAGCAGGAAGTCGCCGCCAAACGCGCGCATCGCATCCGCATGATCCAGCGGACGGGATGGCTTCAGCTCGGTAATCTCCCCCGCCTTGCCATCCTTGACCGCGATCCTGAACAGTTTGGCGGGAATGAAGGTCGTGACGTAGAGATGGCCGTCCGATCCGACCGCGATGCCGTCGAGCCCGACCCCGTCCTTTGCCGGCGCCAGCAGCGGATCGGTCGCCCACACGTCGAGCGCCGTGCCGCCTGGCTTCAGGCTGTAGATATACGGGGCCAAGGAATCGGTGATGTAAGCGGTTCCGTCACCGCCGATCGCGATATCGTTGCAAAGCGATTTCGGATCCTTGAGCTGAAAGCTCGCCTTCGGGGCGCCGGTGGCGAGATCGAAGGTTTTCAGCCAGGCGCCCTTGGTCTCGCCCGGACCGGCAACGCCCGAACCGCTCAGGTCGTTGGAACAGACGTACAAGGTACGGCTCTTTTCGTCGGCGAGCACGCCGAGCACCGAACGGCTGCCGTTGGCGCCAGGCGAGATGAACTGCTCCGTTTTTCCGCCAGGCGCGGCCTTTATGACGCCGCCCAGGTTGAAGCTTCCGATATAGAGCGTGCCGTCGCTGGTGGCCGTAACGCTCTCCGGATGGCTCTTGTCGGGAACGCCGACCGGCGTCTCGGCATGCGCCATGCCGAGCATGAGCAATATCAACCCGGCCGCGCCGAGCGCCCATGCATTGTGGCTCTTGAGCAAGTCTCCCTGTCGCAGCGAGCACAGGGCAACGCTGTCATTCTGTTTCATGTTTTGGTTCCTGATGGACGTGGGGTGGACGAGGCAATGCCTCGAACGGACGATCATCGATCGATGATCGTTCACTGCGCGTCCTGCAGGACCGGAACTCCGTAGCTCTTCCGGCCCGGCTGTTCGCATCCGATATATAGCGCAACATACAACGATGCGAAAGCCGCCACCTTCTGCGGATCGCCTCGGCGATCTCGCCCTATCGCGCTTCAGGCGTCATTTGCGATTGAGAGCCTCGATGCCCGCCTGGCAGACGACAGCATCCTGCGCGCCTGCTCCTCCGCTGCATCCGATCGCGCCGATGACCTTGCCTTCGCTGATGATCGGTATGCCGCCCGGCGATGCGACCAGCGTCGGATCGAGCGTCATCACATAGGAATGGCCGGTCTCCGTCAGATCGAACATGCCCTTGGTGTCGCGCCGAAAGCGCGCGGCGGTGCGCGCCTTGTTCTGGGCGATGGTTGGCGATGCCAACATGGTGTCGTCCATTTTCACGAAATAAGTCAGGTCGCCCGACGGCGATACGACGGCGATGGCGATCTTCCACCCCCGCTTGGACGCTTCTGCAAACGCGGCGTCCACCGCTTGTCGGGCGAGATCCAACGAAATCGGCGTCCCATAGGGAATGTCGGCGGGCATCTTCTCGGGGACGCCGGGCGGCAGCGGCTGTGCCGATGCTGCTCCCGCGGGGATCACCGCGGCGCAGGCGATCATCCAGGTAGCGAAACCGTGACGGAAGAGGAAAGGGACAAAGGCAAACAGCCGTAACGCCAGGAAACCCAGATGGATCATGATAAAACCCAGTTGTGGCCGCAAGATCAAAGCACAACTTGAGGCTGATGCTCAAGTTGCCGAACGATCCCGCAGCCTGCGGCCGTGGCGCGTCCTTTCAAGGCCGATATCGTGATGCTAGTTTCGACGGCGGCAGGGAGCACCTGCTTCCTGCTTCATTCCGGACAGGAGGACGACATGCCTGAGAGCGTCTACAAGGTCATCGAACTGATCGGTACCAGCAGCGAATCCTGGGAAAAGGCCGCGGCCAACGCGGTCGGGCAAGCCGCAAAATCTCTCCGAGATCTTCGCGTCGCAGAGGTTGTCAAACTCGATCTGCAACTGGACGCCAAGGGGCAAGTCGAGGCCTATCGCGCCAAGCTTAACGTATCGTTCAAGTTCGAGGGCTCCTGACGTTTTCGCAACCTCGCCCCGCTCGCGGGGCGAGGTTGAACTTGATCGGAGTCCGCTTCCACACTGATCTCAATTCGAGGTTTCAGAATATCCAGTATCCCTCTCTTTTCGCTTACGAAATCCGCTGCGCCAATTCGATGGTTTTCGACCGAAAGCGATAACCATTTGATTACCGTGCACTGCAAACAACCTGCGCCCCCATCATTTGGGTAACGATCGATGACGTATTAAGGCCCCGATCCCATCTCGGCCCGGCGTCATGCTTCTCGACCAGTTTTCGATTCTCGTCGCAATCGGCTTCTCGGGCGCGTCCCTCGGACTCACGCTCTGCATGATGTGGGTGGTCGGGAAATCCGAGACCCACCTGCTGAGCTGGTCGATCGGCCTTGCCCTTATCGTCGCCGGAGTGGCGTTCTTTGGCAGTATCATTCAAAGGTACGATGCCAATTTGCTGCTGGTGTCCTTCGTGCTCCTGATGTCCGGCTTCGGATTGCTCTACGCGGGCTCAGCCAAATTTTGCTCAAGCCGGTTCAATTGGTTCACCGTATTCGCAGTTGTCGGCCTTGGCGTTCTGTCCACATCGGCCGCATTCGCGATGGGCTATTCCGGCACCGGGACGATCGCTGCAAATGTAGTGATCGGCATGCTGCTCCTTCTGACCGCTTTCCAATACTGGACGGCACGCGCCGAATCCCCGCTTCTGATGGCCGCCAATGCGACGCTCTATCTGATCGCCGCACTATCATTCGTCGCGTGTGGCTACGCGCTGGCCGAGCAAGGCCAATTCGTCCTGACCGCTCGTCCGTCCAATTGGGCCGAAGACATCAATTCCATCGTTGTGATCGCCGGATTGACCGGCATCGGCACATTGTCCCTCACCCTCAATCAGGCGCGGATCGCGAACCGGCATAAGTCGGAAGCCATGACGGACGCCTTGACCGGACTCTTAAATCGCCGAGCGCTGTTTGACGGTCCGCCCGGCCATGTCCCGGTTGGCACCGCCGTCGTGGCGATGGATCTGGACCACTTCAAGACCATCAACGATCGGTTCGGACACGATTCCGGCGACCGGACGTTGAAGGCCTTTGCCGAAATCATCGCCGCAAATGTCCGTTCAGACGATCTGGCCGCGCGAATTGGCGGCGAAGAGTTCTGCATCGTGATGTTGAACTCGAGTCCGAGGGCATCGGCAGCCGTTGCCGAGCGCATAAGAGCGCAGATCGAGGCGATGTCCGTCCCTACTCCTTTGGGCCCCATCCGGACAACCGTAAGCGGCGGAATTGCCCACGCCACCGGATCCGAAACGATCCAGTCGCTGTTGATCCGCGCGGATGAAGCTCTCTATGAGGCGAAGACCTCCGGCCGCAATCGCGTGAAGCTCTCCAACTTCGGATTGGCTGCCTAGGCTCTGCCGTCGCGGGCTCATACTTGAGCGATGCCCACCGCGGGCGGCAGGGCAGACAAAGGCTGGACACGTCGGCGACGTCGGCTTGTGACTTAAACCGGGCATTTCCACCCAAGAACGAACTCCGGCCGGAAAGTCGAGGTTTCGCTAGAGCCCGCCGTGACCGAATTGTGGCACGTGCGTCAAGTTGTCATTTCTACAGAAGGTTGAAAATGCCATCATTGGATGGCGCGAAGATCCATTCGCGTTCGCGTCTTGATCGTTCGTGCTCATTCTCATTGCAAACGGAGGGTACGTACTATGGAAAGCGCACGCAGGTACGCCTTAGCCTCTATCATCTTTGCATTTGCCCCGTCTGCTTTTGCCGCCGAGCTACCAAAGGAAGGCAACTTCGACTTCACTGCATGCTGGTCGGGCACGAGTAATACCATCTCATTTTCCAAGACCCACACTGCGCTAAGCTATGAGCAGACAGGTTCTATTCGAAGCAATCCTCCGGGCGGAATTTTCGATAAGGAAACATTCCGGTGCGTAGGGATGAATGCCTCTCTTGGCGGGAAGATTACCGGCACCACCGTCTGTGAGGCTACTGACGGGGACGGCAATAAGCGACTTTCGTACTTCTCAATTGCAGATGGAAAAGTAACCAGGGAGTCTGTTGCGGGCACTGGGAAGTACGAGGGTATGGTCACGAACGCCACGGTGCAACCGCTCGGACCTTTCCCAGTTGTCAAGGAGGGGACGTTCCAAGACTGCAATCACCAGACTGGTACCTACAAATTGAAGTGATACTGCACTTTGTGTGCGAGGGCCGCTTTTGAGCGGCCCTCTTCGTTGCCAGAGTCCGATTGCGACCCCGAGCCGAATAGCGCTTAAGCCGCTGGCATGTCGGCTGCCAGCGGCAGACCGGGCGCCGCTTCATGCTCGCATGCACGGACGCATTTGACCCTCAGCCGGTCCTCATGGCACCGGCGCTGTGTCGCTGTGCTAGCGAGCCCGGGCGCTACACTTATTTTCTGAACAACTGCTTTGACGGGGCGTCGAACCTGGCTACGGGCCGATCCATCTGCCAGAGCTCCACATCATGGCTGTCGACAAGACGCTCGGCGGATTTGATGGCTGTGTCATCATCGACACAATCTATCCGAACCACTCCAATCGATCGGCCGTGCAGCCCAACGATGTATGCATGATAGACCGTCATCTTGGCCTCCAAGCAGCGCGAACGCCGCGCGGGTGAATTTGCCGGCCCCGACGCTCGAAGCGGACAATCATCTTCTGTCCTTATCGCCATGGCGGAACCGAACGCTTGCCCAGAGGTGAATGGCAAGGCGTGTAAATTCCATGGGGATCGCCTTGTCCTTTTATAAAGGCCACATAAGGCTGTCCGGCCCAGATCGGCCTTTTCTGACGACCGCGTCAGATCATGCGTGCGACGAGCGGAATTCTTCGCAGCAGGATGGTCGCGCCCCAACTGATGAACAGCGTGCCGAGGAAGACGATCGCGAATTTGACGAACACGGGCAACGGCGGATCATAGACGAGATATTGCAGCCAGATCAGCGGAACGAAATGCACGAGATAAATGCCGTAGGCCGAAGGCCGCATCGCATCGAGGAACCGAAATCGTGATCGCGCAAAGCGCAGGAACAGCGTGGGCACCGTGAAGGTCATCGCCGCGTTGAACATGGCAAACGCCAAGCCATAGGCGATCTGCCACCACAGCGGCGGTGAACGGAAGTCCGGCAGCACGCTATGATGGACGTAGACCAGAAGCAGGATGACGCCGTAGAACGCGAGCCCGCAAGCGAGCCACAGCATCCAGCGCTTCGCCACATCCCGGCCCTCCGCCAGTATCCCGCCTCTCAGGCTGATGGCGCCGACCGCGACGCCGGTGAAGAAGTAGCCGGTGTAAAGCAGGATGCGGCTGGTCTGGATCGGCAGCGGATAATGGCCGGGCACGAACCAGGCGGAATCGCCGAACTCCAGGTGGAGCGGCAGGTAGATGATGATCGAGAAGATCAGGAATAAGGCGAAGGCCGCCATCGGCTGCTGACGGAAGCCGTCGACGAGTTGCCCAAGCGCTGGGATCGCGCGAGGTGCCACGGCCCCAATCAACGCGGCGATCGCGTCCAGCGCGAGCAGCACCCACAGGAACCAGGCCGACCCCGACGACCACGGGCCGACCGTGACCATGTGCCAATAGAACTGCGGGAAACTAAGCTCCGTCACGTGGTAGCGGTAGTAGGCAATCGGCATGAGCACGAAGATCGACACCAGGTACGGGATGCCCAGCCGCCACGCGCGGCTACCGAGGAAGTTGGCCGGCCCCCTGCGCGCCAGGCTGTCGTGCACGAACAGGCCCGAGATGAAGAACATGCAGGCCATGAAGAAGCTGTCGTTGAACAGCGCGATCAGATCGAAGCCGAGCCATCGCATCCGATCGCCGCCGATGCCGAAATAGGTGTAGTTGATCACGCCGTGATACAGGACCACCAGGAAGGTGATGAAGGTGCGCGCGCGGTCGAGCGGAACGATGCGTGTCCCGGTCGTCCCGGCCAGCCCGGTGGCATGGGATTTCTTGAGCATCGGCCCCTGCGTGTCGCAATGATGCTGCATCGCTGCCGCGGTAAGCCATCGCAGCGACACAACCATACACTGTCGCTACGGGAATCCGATCAGCTACCGCGACGCGATCCGTTCACGCCCGCTTGATCGGCTGCGGGGTTCGGAATTCTCAGCCCGCGAAATTTTTCTGAATCGCACGATCGAGTGTTTCGCTGCCAAGAAAACGCGTCCGCAATTCCCGCTTCAGCAATTTGCCGCTCGGATTCTTGGGCAGGCTGTTGACGAAGAGCACGCGCTTCGGCACCTTGAAGTGCGCCATCTGGCCGGCACAGTGCTTGATGACGGTCTCCTCATCCAGCGTTTCGCCAGTCTTCACCACCACGATCGCGGTCACCGCCTCGATCCAGCGCGGGTCCGGCAAGCCAACCACCGCGACTTCGGAGACCGCCGGCAGGCGATAGACCATCTCCTCGACCTCGCGGCTTGCGACATTCTCGCCGCCGGTCTTGATCATGTCCTTGACGCGGTCGACCACGGTGACGTGCCCCTCGGCATCGACGGTCGCGAGATCTCCGCTATGGAACCAGCCGCCGGCAAAGGCCGCTTCAGTCTTGGCGGGATCGTTGTAATAGCCGGACAGCAGATGCGGCGAGCGGTGCACGATCTCGCCGACCTCGCCCACCTTGACGTCCTCCATGTCGGCATTCACCACGCGCGTCTCGACATTGAGTGCGGGCTTGCCGGCCGATCCTGCCTTGCGCAATTGATCCTCGGGCTTCAGCACGGTCGCGAGTGGCGCGATCTCGGTCTGGCCGTAGAAATTCCAGAACTTCACACCCGGCAGGCGCCGCTGCAATTCGAGCAGCACCTCCACCGGCATGATGGATGCGCCGTAATAGCCCTTTTGCAGGCTCGAAAGATCGGTCTTGTCGAAGGCCGGCGAGCGCAGCATCGCGATCCAGATCGTCGGCGGCGCAAAGAAGGCGTTGATCCTGTGGGCCGCGATCAGCGCGAGGATGTGATCAGGCACCGGCTTTCCGGTGAGCACGTTGGTGGCGCCGAGATAGATGCCGGGCCCGAGGAAGACGTCGAGCTGCGCGCAGTGGTAGAGCGGCAGCGCGTGCAGGATGGTGTCCTCGGCCGCCATGCCGCCATCGATGATGCAGCTCACATATTGCCACATCACCGCTTCATGGGTGAGGACGGCGCCCTTAGGCAGCGACTCCGTGCCGCTGGTATAGATGATCTGCGCGACGTCGCGGCTGTCGACGGAAGCCTCTAACGGCGAAGCGTCGGCGGCAAGCAGGTCCGCAAAGGTCGTGATGTCCTTCGGCGCACCGGCGTCCTCGCCCGGAAGCCAGATCAATTTCTCGACCTTCGTGCCCTTGGCGGTCGCGGCGCGACCGGCCCCGACGAGATCGGGGCCGACGGCGAGCAACTTCGCGCCCGAATTGGACAGGATGAAATTGATCTCGTCCGGGTTCAGCATGAAATTGATCGGCACCATGATCGCGCCAATCCTGGCGAGCGCAAAGCGCAGCGCCGCAAAGGCGTGCGAGTTGCGCGACAGCACCGCGACGCGGTCGCCCTTCGTCACCCCGAGACCGCCGAGGCCGCGGCCGAGGCGGTTGCAGATCGCGTCCATCTCCGCATAGGTCCAGCTCACATCGCCGCAGATCAACGCCGTCTTGTCGGGATAGCGCCGGGCCGAGCGGCGCAAGAGATCGCCAATGCTTTGCTCGCGCGCCTTCTGGATGGTCGTGGTGATGTCCGCGGTCATTTTTCCCTCCCTGAACGTCCGCTGTTTGTTTCTGTTTCGGACGATGCGTTTTCGGTTCTATTTGCGCCGAACCGCCTGTGCATGCTCCATGTACATGTGTTCGACCGACCGGTCGAGCGAAGCGATCCGCTCGAAGCCGCGGCGCCAGTCCTGCAAATGACGCCGCGTCCACTGCACGCCCGCCGCCTTGTCGCGCCGCCGGATCGCTTCGAGCAGATGGCGATGCGCCTCGACCAGGCGTGAGGCGCCCTGCGCGACATGGCTCACGATCATCTCGGTGGTCGGAAAGAACAATTGCGCGGCCGGCTCGCGCGCGAGCTGCAGCACGCGATTGTGCGAGGCTTTTGCCAGCAGCACGTGGAAATCCGCATCGCACTCGGCGAGCGCTGCGGGATCGGCGATCACCTGCTCGCTTCGCGCCAGATTGTCGGCGAGCTCGGCAATGTCCTCTTCCGTGGCCCGTTCGACCGCGCATTCCGTGCTCGCGATCTCGAGCGTCAGCGACACCTCGAACAATTCGCGGAACGTGACTTCGTGGAGCACCAATGCGCGGCTCAGGCGCGTCGCGAGCTTGTTGTAGCGCGGCAGGCAGGCCTGCAGGCGGCGGCTGGAATCGCGCCGCAGCAGCCCGCCTTCCTCCAGCACCCGGATGCCCTCGCGCACCGTCGAGCGGTTGACGCCGAATTGCCGCACCAGTTCGAGCTCGGTCCCGATCGGGTCTCCCGGCTTGATGCGGCCGCTGACGATCTCGCGCTCGATCGCATCCGCCACCTTCTGGTAAGCGGGCGCGACGTCGATCCGTCGAAACAGCGGGGAAGCGGGCAAAGGCGACCTCAATGTCGGTTGTCCGACAAAGTATCCCGGCGGCGGCGGTGCGTCAATTCGGCCCGCGTGTCGACAGCGATTGACTTCGACGGAACCCAAATCTACTTTGTCCGACAAACTGATAAAAACACGGAGGAGACCCCATGAAGCCCATCGCAAGGATGGTGTCGACGGCTTGCCTGTTGTCGGCGCTATTGATCGTATCAGCATCCGCGCAGCAGCCAGCCGCGACGCCGCTCAAGATCGGCGTGCTCACCGATTTCTCGTCGGTTTATTCCGACATCGGCGGCGCGGGAAATGTCGAAGCGACCAAGATGGCGATCGAGGAATTCGGCGGCACCATGTTCGGCAAGCCGATCGAGATCGTTTCCGCCGACGTGCTGAACAAGCCTGATATCGCGGCGACCATGGCCCGCAAATGGTGGGAGAACGAAGGCGTCGACATGATCATCGATTTGCCGACCTCCGCCACCGCGCTCGCGGTGATGGAATTGTCCAAGCAACACGAAAAGATCATGATCGTCACGGACGCCGCGAGCTCCGACATCACCGGCAAATCCTGCGGTCCCTATGTGGCGCACTGGACCTACGACACTTATTCCAACGCCCACACGGTAGGCAGCGCCATCGTGAAGAACGGCGGCGATAGCTGGTTCTTCATCACCGCGGACTATCTGTTCGGCCATTCGATCGAGCACGACACCGGCGATGTCGTGAAGGCCGCCGGCGGCAAGGTGCTCGGCAGCGTCAGGCATCCGCTCAACACGCCGGATTTCTCCTCCTTCCTGCTGCAGGCACAGGCGTCCAAGGCCAAGATCATCGGGCTGGCCAATGGTGGCGGCGACACCATCAACACGATCAAGCAGGCCGGCGAATTCGGCATCGTCGCCGGCGGCCAGAACCTGGCGGCGATCGTGATGTTCATCTCGGACGTGCACAGCCTCGGGCTGAAGCTCGCGCAGGGGCTGATCGTCACCGAGGCCTACTACTGGGACCTCAACGACAGGACCCGCGCCTTCGGCAAGCGCTTCTTCGAGCGCATGAAGCGGATGCCGACGATGAACCAGGCCGCCACTTACAGCGCCACACTACACTATCTCAAGGCGGTACAGGCCGCCGGCACCAAAGAAACAAAACCCGTGATGGCGAAGATGCGCGAAATGCCGGTGCGCGACGCCTTCACCGACAACGGCGTGCTGCGCGCCGACGGCCGCATGGTGCACAGCATGTTCCTGTTCGAGGTCAAGAAGCCCGAGGAATCCAAGGCGCCCTGGGACTATTACAAGGTGCTGGCCGAGGTCCCCGGCGACCAGGCCTTCCGCCCGCTGAAGGACGGCGGCTGCCCGCTGGTGAAGTGAACGAGCGCCCTTCCCGCACATTGTAGGGTGGGCAAAGCGAAGCGTGCCCACCATCTCGAGCGGAGTGCCTGAAGGTGGGCACGCTACGCTTTGCCCACCCTACAAAGCCTGGCTCATGCCTTGCCGTAGTCGTAAAAGCCCCTGCCGCTCTTGCGGCCGAGATAGCCGGCGTCGACCATCTCCTTGAGCAGTGGCGCTGCGCGATATTTCGGATCGTTGAAACCCTTGTAGAACACGTCCATCACCGACAGCATGGTGTCGAGCCCGATCAGGTCAGCGAGCGCCAGCGGGCCGATTGGGTGGTTGCAGCCGAGCTTCATACCGGCGTCGATCTCCTCGGCGGTGGCAATGCCCTCCTGCAGCGCGAAGATCGCCTCGTTGATCATCGGGCACAGGATGCGGTTGACCGCGAAGCCGGGGCTGTTCTTGGCAGTGATCGCGACCTTGCCGACGCGTTTTGCGAACGCTTCCGCCTTGGCCAGCGTATCGTCCGAGGTCTGCAGGCCGCGGATCAATTCGAGCAGCGCCATCACCGGCACCGGGTTGAAGAAGTGCATGCCGATGAAACGGTCGGGCCGGTCGGTCGCGGTGGCAAGCTTGGTGATGGAAATCGAAGACGTATTGGTGGCGATCACCGCCCGCGGGTTCAGAGTCGCGCTGAGATCCTTCAGGATCTTGAGCTTCAATTCCTCGTTCTCGGTCGCCGCCTCGATCACGAGGTCGCAGGCTGCAAGCTTGGCCTTGTCGGTGGTCGCATTGATGCGCCCCAGCGCAGCGTTCTTGTCGGCCCCGGTCATCTTCTCCTTCTTGACCAAGCGGTCCAGGCTGCTGCCGACGGTCGCCAGCCCGCGCTGCACGGCGGCATCCGAGATATCGACCATCACCACCTGAAGCCCGGCGGCGGCACTGACCTGGGCGATGCCGTTGCCCATAGTGCCCGCCCCGATGATGCCAACGGTTTCGATCATTGCTCGTATCCTTCTCGCAAAACGCGCTGGCGTTGCGCCGGCGCACAATAGACGGTCGCGGCGACCAGCCGGCCGCCGCCGCTGCCTATGGTTAGCAGGGCCTCGCGTTCAAGGATACGGTGCAGTTTAGCCAGCCGGCGCTACCTGCGCCGGCTCAGTTGGGACGACGAACGTTCCCCGCTCAGCAGCAGCAGGGCCCGCGGAGTTGGAGCTCGGTCTGGTCGGGCTTCGGCTCGAGGGAGTCGATCGTATAGGTATTGGCGCAATATTCGCGATGATGCAGGGCCGCGGTTCCGGCCTCGAGCTCGCTGTTGCAGCGGGACTTCTCGATGCAGAGCGCGCACACCCGCCTCATGTCGTGCAGCACGCCCGGCTCTTGGCGCTTGATGGCAACTTCGTCGATCCCGAGCGCCTTCAGCATCTTCGGCAATTCGTCGGCACCATGGCGCCCCCGGCAACCAGCGTCTCGAGCTGGGCCGGCGAGATGCGGAGATCGTGCGCGACGGAACAGGCCTCGGCGGGGCCGAGGCTGCGAATTTCGCCGACGTCGCGGAACCGTTCGACGAAGCCCGTAAGCTTGCCGATCAGCCTGCCCGCAATCGATTCCGTACCTGTTGCCGATGCCATGGCACCCTCCCGCAGTTTTTCATCAGGTTCACTATCGGGCCGCGCGAAGCCACCGTCATTGCGCCAGATCAAACGCCACGATGCGCGGTCGACGGCCCCGGGGTTGTTGGCGTCTCGTCATCGTCGGAGATCGCCCGCCAGGCGGCGCCCTCGAGATCATCGTACTGGCCGTTCTTCAACGACCAGAGGAATCCGAGCAATCCAAACAGGCCGAGCAGCAGCGCCAGCGGCACCAGGAACGCGATCACTTCCATCACACCACCTCCTGCCGCACCCGACGTCCGCGCAGCGCGTTCAGCATCACCAGGATCGAGGAGCCCGACATCGCCGCGGCCGCGATCAGCGGCGTGACGAAGCCCAGGATCGCGATCGGCACGGCGAGGAAATTGTAGCCGACGGCGAGATAGAGGTTCTGCCGCATCAGCCGCAGCGCTTTCCGCGAATAGTCGATGGCCGCGATCACCGGCGCCAGCGGCTTGCCGAGGAAGACGAGATCGGCGGTCGCCTGACTCAGATGCGCGGCCGAGATCGGCGACATCGACACATGCGCGGCTGCAAGTGATGGCGCATCGTTCAAGCCGTCGCCGACCATCATCACCTTGACGCCCTGCCGTTTCAATTCCTCGATGCGCGCGATCTTGTCTGATGGCGTCACGCCGGCGCGCCATTCCGGTATGCCAAGCGTCTCGGCCGCGGCCCGCACCGCGGGCTCGCGATCTCCCGACAAGATTTCGACCGCGATGCCGCGCCGCTGCAGCGCCGCGACGGTTTCGCGCGCGTCCGGCCGCAAGCCTTGGCGAACCGCGAACACGTATCGCTGTTCGCCGCGGGCAAAGGCGACCACTGACGCCTCGGGATCGCGGCGCAGGATCTCCTCAGCGAGATCCTCTGCGTTGCAGAACGAGGGACGGCCGAGCCTGACCTCTTCGCCGCCGAAGCTGCCGCGCACCCCCTGCCCCGGCTCTTCCGTGACGCCAGGCAGCGGCGATTTTGCGCGAGCCGCGCGCGCCAGCGCTGCGGCGACCGGATGGTGACTTGCCAGCGCGAGCCGGCCTGCCAGTTCGAACACATCCGCCGGCACGGAAGCGGAATTCACCACATCCAGTTCGGGCAACGTCAGCGTTCCCGTCTTGTCGAAGATGACGTGGTCGACCTCGGCGACGCGCTCGATGGCATCGCCCGAATTGATCAGCACGCCGGCGCGGAACATCGCGCCCGCGACGATCGTCTGCACCGTCGGGATCGCCAGCCCCAGCGCGCAGGGACAGGTGATGATGAGCACCGCGATCGCGGTGATGACGGAATCGTGCAAGCTCGCGCCCGCGATCAGCCAGCCGATCATGGTCAAGAGAGCGGTCGCATGCACCAGCGGCGCATAGAGCCGCGACGCACGATCGGCGAGTTGCACATAGCGCGAGCGCGCCTGCACGGCGTGATCGAGCAAGCGCTGGATCTCCGCCAAGAGCGTGCCTTCGGCCGCCGCCGAGACGCGGATGCGCAGCGCGCCGGAGATGTTGAGCGAGCCGGCATAGACCGCGCTGCCCGCCTCGACCGCCGCATGCCGCGTCTCGCCGGTGATCAGGCTCTGGTCGATCTCGGACCGGCCGTCGATCACGGTGCCGTCAACCGCAGAGCGCTCGCCCGGCCGCAACAGCACCATATCGCCGGCCGTAATCGCTGCCGCCGGCACCACCGAAATCTCGTCGGGTCCGACGAATTTCGTCGCGGTCTCAGCCTTGAGCGCGGCGAGATTGCCGGCGACCGCCCGGGTACGCCGCCGCATGCTCTGGTCGAGATAGCGTCCGACCAGGAGGAAGGTGAGCAGCATGATCGCCGCATCGAAATAAGCGTGCTCGGCATGTCCGATGGTCTCGATAACAGACATCGCCAGCGCCAGGATCACGCCGATGCTGATCGGCACGTCCATGTTGACATTGCCCGTGCGCAGCGCGTTGAACGCCGAGCGGAAGAAAGGCTGGCCGGCATACGCGGCTGCCGGCAGTGCGATCAGCGCCGACATCCAGTGGAAGAAATCGCGCTGCTCCGGCAGCATGTCGCTGACATTGCCGGACCACACCGGGATCGACAGCATCATCACGTTCATGGTCGCGAATGCCGCAACGCCGAGGCAGCGGAGCAGGAAGCGCGAATTCTCCACCTCGGCGGCTTCCGCGCTCATCGTCTCGAACGGATAGGCCTTGTAGCCGAGCTCGGCGAGCCGATCGATGAAGCGCGCCGGATCGAGCGCGCCCTCCTTCCATTCCAGCGCCACGCGGCGGTCGGTGAGGTTGACGCGCGCCAAGGTCACATGGGGAATCGCCGAAAGCCCGCGCTCGATCTTCGACATGCAGCCGGCACAGCTCACGCCCTCGACCGCGAGGTCGATATGCGCCAGTCCCGAGCCGAGATGTTTGACGTAGTGCGAAAAGTCCCGTGTCGCCTGCATCACGCCCTCTTAATTCAGCACCACGCGGTTCCTAGACAGGAACACGCGCCGACCATCGGCTTCGCTTTCGAGCACCAGCTCCCATTGTCCGGGACCGATCACGCTGCCCTTGCCGCGGTAGCGGCCGCCGCCGGCTTCCGACAGCTCGATCGCCTGGTCGGCGCGCCGGTCGGTCGGGCGCTCCAAGCGGGAGGTGAATTGCAATCCGGTCAACGGCCTGCCATTGCCGTCGCGCGCTTCGACTTCGAGCGCTGTACCGCCATTGGCATCGCGCGCCAGATGCGCATCGACCTTCCAGTTGCGGGCGTCCTGCTCGCGCGCAGCGGCGATCTCTTTCTCGTAGGCGAGGCTCGCTGCGTAGGCGCTGTCTACGTCGGTGCCGGGCAATGTGAGCGTGGCCAGCTTCATCATGGTGAAGTTGACGCCGATCACCACGCCGAAGAACGCCACCAGCATGGCAAGGACCTTGCCCCCGGTCAGCGGCTTCGGCGATGCACTGGCTCTGCTCATGACGGCTCCACTTCTTCTTGTTACGGCGCGACGAAATTGTCGGTGGCGGAGGCGACTTCGCCGAGACCGATGTCGGTGACGCGGAATTTCACCGGGATCGACTTCTCGGGATTCCTGTCCGAGGGCGCAGTGACCAGCACGCGCAGCTCGGTGGTGCCGTCGCGCCCGAGCACGATCGTGGGACGATCGGGCGTGATCGAGTCGCCGCCGACGACATGGAGCTTGGCATCCTGCGGGCCGTCGATGTCGATCGCCACCACGCGGTCGAAGCCGCGCTTGTTGAGGAAGCGGACCGTATAGGCGTTGCGGATCGAGCCGTCGCTCAGCTTCACCGCGACCGGGTTACGATCGTGCAGCACGTTGATGTCGAGCAGCGAACGCGTCGCGAGCGTATAGAGCATGATCCCGCCGACAAGCGCGATCATAGCGGTGTAGATGATAGTGCGCGGCCGCACGATGCGGTAGATCGGCGCTTTGCCTTCGATCCGGCGCTGGATGTTGATGTCGTTGTCGTAGCCGATCAGCCGGGTCGGCCGGTTGATCTTCTTCATCACATTGTCGCAGGCGTCGATGCACAACCCGCACTGGATGCAGTCGAGCTGCGGCCCGTTACGGATATCGATACCGACCGGACAGACGGCGACGCATTGATAGCAGTCGACGCAGTCGCCGGCGTGCTGGCCAAGCGCACGCAGGTCGTTCGCCTTCTTCACCGACATCCGCTTTTCGCCGCGATCGTAGCGGTAGGTGACGTTGAGCGCCCATTCATCCGTCAGCGCCGCCTGGATGCGCGGCCACGGGCACATATAGACGCAGACCTGCTCGCGCATGAAGCCGGCGAGCAGATAGGTCGTCGTGGTCAGGATCGCGATCCAGATATAGGCGATCGCCGGCGCCTGGAAGGTGACGAGCTCTTTGACGAGCGTCGGCGCGTCGGTGAAATAGAGCACCCAGGCGCCGCCGGTCCACCAGGCGATCAGCAGCCAGATCGAATGCTTGAGCACGAGCTCGGAGATGCGTTCCAATGTCCAGCGATGGGCGGAGGCATCCTTCTTCATCCGCTCGCGCCGGTCACCCTCGACCAGGCGCTCGACCGCATAGAACAGGTCGGTCCAGACCGTCTGCGGGCAGAGATAGCCGCACCAGATGCGGCCCCCGACCGAGTTCATCAGGAACAGCGTGATCGCGGCGAGGATCAAGAGGCCAGTGAAGTAGTAGACTTCCTGCGGCCACAGCTCGATGAAAAAGAAATAGAAGCGGCTGTTCGGCAGGTCGATCAGCACCGCTTGGTCGGGCGCGCCGAGCCCGCGATTCCAGCGTACGAAAGGCAGGAAATAATAGACGCCGAGGCAGAACGCCATCAGGCCCCATTTGATCCCGCGGAAGGTCCCGGAGACCTTCTGCGGGTAGACCTTCTTGCGGGCCGCATAAAGCGGCCCGACGTCTTCGACTTGGTCAGGGTCTATCTGGACGATCTTGTTCATGGGCCGGGCTTCTTCTGGCATCACAGGGAGAGGCTAACCCCTCCCCCCGTGACCTGGTTGATCCAGCGCAAACAGGCGGCCTATTCGCCGCTTATTTGCCGCCGCCCAGCGTATGCACGTAGACCGCAAGCGCCTTGATGGTGGACGGATCGAGCCGGCCGACCCAGGCCGGCATCACGCCGGAACGGCCGTTGGTGATGGTCTCGATCACGGTGGCCTCATCAGAGCCGTAGAGCCAGATCTTGTCGGTGAGATCGGGCGCACCGAGGTCCTGGTTGCCCTTGCCGTTCTCGCCGTGGCAGGCCGAGCAATTATCGGCGAACAGCTTGGCCCCGGCGGCGGCATTGTAGCCCTGGCTCGTCGGCAGGCCCGAGAGCGAACGGACGTAGTTGGCGACCGTGACGATCTCGTCCTTCTTCAGGATGCCATCCTTGCCGAAGGCGAGCATCGCGCCCTCATGCGCCTTGGCATTGCCCGAGCGCGCGCCAAACTGGATGGTCTGCTGAATCTGCTCAAGCGAGCCGCCCCACAGCCAGTCGTCGTCGTTCAGGTTCGGAAAGCCCTTGGCGCCGGCGCCGCCCGAGCCGTGGCACGGCGCGCAATTGTCGCCGAAGGCCGCCTTGCCGCGGGCACGCGCGAGCGCCAGCAGCGCCGGGTCCTTCTCGATGTCTTCCAGCGACGCCGCGCCGAGCGCGACCATCTTGTCGCCGCGGATCTTCTCGAGGTTGGCCAGCTCGACGCCGACATCGGCGCGCGACGAATAGTTGATCAGCCCGGTGGTGTTGCTCCACAACAGCGGCCATGCCGGGTACACCACCCAGTAGCCGATCGCCCAGATGATGGTGGCGTAGAACGTCAACACCCACCAGCGCGGCAGCGGCGTGTTGAGTTCCTTGATGCCGTCCCACTGGTGACCGGTCGTGGTCTTGCCGGAGACTTGATCGAGTTCGGTTTCAGCCATGGTCTCTCACTCCTCCCGCAACGGTATCCGCGATGCCTCATCGAAGGCGGCCTGGTTGCGGGGCCAGAGCGCATAGATCACGATCGCGACGAACAGGGCGACGAAGATCGGCGTCCACACGCTCGTCACGAGGTTCGACGCCAGATTGTGAACTGTCAGAATTGCTTTCATCGTCCGGCCTCTCAGCGAAGATTGGCTTTTTCGTTGTAGATCTTGAAGTCGACCAGCGTGCCGAGCATCTGCAGGTAGGCAACCAGCGCATCCATCTCGGTCGGCACCCCGCCCTTGCCGTCGAAATTGCGGACCACGGCCTTCGGATAGCGTTTTGCAAACGCGTCGCTGCCGGCATTGTCTGGATCAGCCTGCGCTTTCAGGTCAGCCACCGCGTTCGCGATCTGCTCGTCGGTATAGGGCACGCCGACCGCGCGGTTGGTCCTGAGGTGATCGGCAATCGCCTCGGGATCGAGCTCAGTCTTTGCCAGGAAGGGATAGCCCGGCATCACCGACTGCGGCACGATCGCGCGCGGATTGGTCAGGTGCGTGACGTGCCACTCATCCGAATATTTGGCGCCAACCCGCGCCAGGTCAGGCCCGGTACGCTTGGAGCCCCACTGGAACGGATGGTCGTACATGCTCTCGGCGGCGAGCGAGAAGTGACCGTAGCGCTCGACTTCGTCACGCAATGGCCGGATCATCTGCGAGTGACAGAGATAGCAGCCTTCGCGCACATAGATGTTGCGGCCAGCGAGTTCGAGCGGGGTATACGGCCTGACGCCGTCGACCACCTCGATCGTGCTCTTGAGATAGAACAGCGGCGTGATCTCGACCAGGCCGCCGATCGCGATCACGACCAGGATGCCCGCGATCAGGATGATCGAGTTCTTTTCAAAGATTTGGTGGCGGGTCCAGAAGGACATCTTGACGCTCCTTATTCCGCCGGCTGCAGCGCGAGCGGCGTGGTGACTTCGACCTCGCCTACCCGCACCGTCATCCAGAGGTTATAGGCCATGATCAGCGAGCCGATCAGGAACAGCGCGCCGCCGGCGGCGCGGATGATGTAGAAGGGATGCATCGCTTCCACGGTCTCGATGAAGGAATATTCGAGGAAGCCGAGCGAGGTGTAGGCGCGCCACATCAGGCCCTGCAGGATTCCCGAGACCCACATCGCGGAGATGTAGAGCACGATGCCGATGGTCGAGATCCAGAAGTGCCAGTTGACGAGCTTGAGGCTGTACAGTTGCTTGCGGCCCCACAGCCACGGCACCAGGCAATACAGCGCGCCGAAGGAGACGAAGCCGACCCAGCCCAGCGCACCGGAGTGAACGTGGCCGATGGTCCAGTCGGTGTAGTGGCTCAGCGAGTTCACCACCTTGATCGACATCATCGGGCCTTCGAAGGTCGACATGCCGTAGAACGCGACCGAGACCACCAGCATGCGCAGCACCGGATCGGTGCGCAGCTTGTCCCACGCGCCCGACAGCGTCATCAGGCCGTTGATCATGCCGCCCCAGGACGGCATCCAGAGCATGATCGAGAACGTCATGCCGAGCGTCTGCGCCCAGTCCGGCAGTGCCGTATAGTGCAGATGGTGCGGGCCGGCCCAGATATAGAGGAAGATCAACGCCCAGAAGTGGATGATCGACAACCGATAGGAATAGATCGGCCGCTCCGCCCGCTTCGGGATGAAGTAGTACATGATGGCGAGGAAGCCGGCGGTCAGGAAGAAGCCGACCGCGTTATGGCCGTACCACCACTGGAACATCGCATCCTGCACGCCGCCCCAGGCGATGTAGGACTTCGAGCCGAACACCGACACCGGAAGCGCCGGGTTGTTGCCGAGGTGAAGAACCGCGATGGTGACGATGAAGGCGAGATAGAACCAGTTGGCGACGAAGATGTGCGGCTCCTTGCGCTTGAGTACCGTCGCCAGGAACACCAGCAGATAAACGACCCAGACGATCGTCAGCCAGAGATCGGAGTACCATTCCGGCTCGGCATATTCCTTCGACTGCGTCACGCCCAGCAAATAACCGGTGCCAGCAACCAGGATGAAGAAGTTGTAGCCGAGCACGACGAACCATGGCGCCAGATCGCCGGCCAGTCGCGCCCGGCAGGTCCTCTGCACCACGTAGAAGGAGGTCGCGATCAGCACGTTGCCGCCAAAGGCGAAGATCACCGCCGAGGTGTGCAGCGGACGAAGCCGGCCAAAGCTGGTCCAGGGCAGATCGAAATTGAGCCAGGGCCAGGCGAGCTGGCAGGCGATCAGGAGTCCGACGGTAAATCCGGCAATGCCCCAGAACATCGCCATGAAAGAGGCGAACTTGATCGGGCCGAGATTGTAGTTCGGCTTGCCGTTGATCTCCTGCGGCGGCAGCTCCGCCGGGCGATCGAAATAGCGGTTAAGGATTGCGAAGGCTGCAGCGCCGCTGGCCACGGCGGCGAGCGAAGCATGGAAGGCAAATGGCGCATCCAGCGCCTTGGCCGCGGCGAAGGCGCAGAGGAAGGCCGCCACTGTGAAGAATAGCGTCAACCCGGCTTCGCCGTGGGTCATCCATTTCGTGGATTGAACTTGCTGCATGTTTGATTCTCTTTGCAGGGGCCCTGCCCCATCAGCCCAGCTTTGGCCGCGGCGTCCTTGATCGAGATCAACCGCGATCAGACTTCCCCTCGCGGTTGCGCTTTGGCACCAGCCCTTGAACCCTTTCGGAAACGACTACCGATTAGAAAGGACGACGCTTGCGCATGCCTGACGCCGGCTGCCGCGCCCCCGGCACGTGGACACTCGCCCAGGCGAGCACCCCGGCGAAAACCACGAAAACTGAGACGACGGCTGCGGAAACCAAAATCGAGTCGGCGGGCATAGCGACCTCCATTGAAGTTCGCTCGAATATCGTCGCTCGTGGGGAACCGTCTTTGACTTCGATCAAAAATGCGAGAGCACACGTGTCACCATCTAGACTCGCCGTCTTGCAATTCGCTTCGCCGGACTGACACCGGAGCGCCCGGCGAAACCGTGATCCCCGCATCCAGTTTCTTCAATTCCGCTGTGGGAAAAAAGGCGTGGATGGCCGGGACAGGCCCGGCCATGACGCAACAGGATTCAGGCTGCGGACATCGCCTCGGCGCGTGCCGCATCGACCAGGCTGATGCCGCCCGTAAGAATACGGATGATGCCGTCGCGTTCGAGCTTGGTGAAGGTGCGACTTACCGTTTCGATGGTGAGCCCCAGATAGTCCGCGATATCGAGCCGGCCCATCGGCAACGGCAACACGTCCTCGGCATGCCCGATTTCGGCGAGCCGATCGCGCCAGCCGATCAGGAAGCTCGCAACCTTCTCTTCGGCGGAACGGCGCCCGAGCAGAACCATATGCTCCTGCGCCCGGATCAGTTCGCGGCCCGCGAGTTCGTTCATACGGCGCAGGAAGCGCGGCCGGTTCTCGGCGAATCGCGAGAAGCTGACTCGGGAGAACTGGCAAAGCAATACCGCGCCGACCGCATCGGCGGAGAACTCATACTGCGCCGAGCCGGCAAGTCCGAGGAAATCGCCGGGCAAGGCGAAGCCGATGATCTGCCGTCGGCCATCCGGCAACAGCTTATAGAGACGCAGCACGCCTTCGAGCATGCTGAAGAACGACGTCGCCATGGTCGCCTGCGCAAACACCGTCGTGCCGGGCTCGCACTGGACATGGCGCGACAGGCTCGCCAGCTCCCATTGCTCGGTCTTGTCGAGCGAGGCGCAGATCGCAAAACCGCGTACCGCGCAATCGGTACACGTTTGCCGATGAGAACCTTCCAAGAGAGAAACCTTCACGCGCCGCTCCAAATGACCGCCGGCGGACATCCTTATGCCGCCCGGCGGATTAACGCAGTCTAACGTCCACACCGCCGGGGTGTTGATGCAGATCAATCGTCCCCACCATTGCGAAGCTAATTTGAAAACCGTCGCTCCGCCCATCGCGGAGCTTTTTGATAGATGGGGCCGTAATGCTGCAGTCCGCCGCACGCCAGGTTTTCATTGGGCTCATGCTGACGACATCGGCCCTCGCCGTCTCGCCCTCCGAGCAGCGCGGCCGGACATTCGCGCTCAACAATTGCGCCCGCTGCCACTCCATCGACAAGGTCACCGAGAGTCCGCTCAAAGTCGCGCCTCCCTTCCGCACCCTGCACAAGCGCTATCCCGTCGAGAGCCTCGCGGAGGCGTTCGCGGAAGGCATCCAGACCGGACATCCGACGATGCCGGAGTTTCGACTTGACCCGGACCAGATCCATGACCTGCTGGCCTACCTCAAGACGCTGGAATAGCGCGATGACGCCTCGCCCGCGAGGGTTGACGCAAATCAACCACGGCGTGGCGAGGGCCGGTAACAGTTCTTCATCATGCAACAGGGATGAACGAGATGTTCAACACGACCCATCTGAACGACGAGTTGCAAGCCCTGAAGATCGATGTGTCGCGCCTCCTCAACACGACAGGTGAAGGCATACGCGACACCGCAAGCGCAAGCGCCGACGCCTTTGCCACGCGCATCAAGGAAGCGCTGGAGGAATTGAGCGAGGTCCTGAGCGGCGAAGACACTCAGGTCCGGCAGCTCATTTCGGAACGACCGATTACCTCGCTCGCCTCCGCCTTTGCGCTGGGCGTGGTGGTCGGCTTTGTCATGCGGAGGTAACCAAGGTGAATACCGAAAATATCGTCAGGCAGCTACGCGTACTCTGGCGTACCGACAGGATCATCGCCGATATCCGCCTGCGCCACCTCCTGGTTGGCCTCGGCCTGCGCGCCTTCGCGGGCCTGATCGCGGCGTTCGGCCTTCTGATGTTCGAACTGGCGGCCTATTTCGCGCTGGTCCAGGTCTGGGGCGCGATCGCGGCCGCGGCGATCCTCGGCGCAGCCAACTTCGCCATCGCAGCGATCCTGTTTGCCCTCGCGCTCCGGCCGCCGTCAGGCCGCGAGCTCGATCTCGCGAGCGAGATCCACGGCGCTTCCGTCGAGGCGCTGCAGGTCGAGGCACGCGCGATGCAGTCGCAAGTCTCCGGACTGGTGCGCAATCCCCTGAATGGAATCCTGCCGATGCTGGTGCCGCTGATCGGCATCATCATCAACAGCCTGAAGAAACCCGCGGCAGAGCACGCCGCGAAGGACCACGCCTGACGCGGCACGCCGCGCCGACCGAAACCGAGTAGAGCGAGATGACCACCACACCCCAAAAGCCGATCCTCAACACTTCCTTGCCGCCGCAGTTTCGCAAGATCCGCCTCGAGCTCGCGCGCGAGCCTGATCATCCCGAAGGCGATGCCGGCGCCGGCTATGTGATGGTCGCGCCACTCGACGACGACTACAGGATCGACCAGAAACTGTGGCGGGCCAACCGCGAGGCGTGCCGGGTGGTCCGGCTCCGGCCCGACGAGGAATACATCCTCGGCCATCTCGTCCATCACCAGGGCGGCGGCTGGGTCCTGCACTATGACGGCGCGCCCGGCACGCCCGACGAGATCGGCTTCCACTTCAAGGACGAGCACTTCGTCGCCGGCGAATATGTCTCGATCGGCGAAGGCGACAAGATGCACACCTATCGCGTCACGATGGTGTCGCGGCTCTGATCACTTCGTAGCCCGGGTGAAGCGCCAGCGTAACCCGGGACTCTGCATCCACGTTGGCGAGTGGCCCCGGGCTGCGCTGCACCCGGGCTACGGTGCTGCACGCTGTTTGAAATCCAAATCAGACCTAACCCCCGTCATTGCGAGCGCAGCGAAGCAATCCATCTCACCGCTTGCGGAGGCATGGATCGCTTCGCTGCGCTCGCAATGACGGAGGAGAGAGCGGTGGCCGCAATGACGGCGAGAGGCTCTTAGCCCGGGTTACGCGTTCCGCTCCACCCGGACTACGAAGCTGTGGCGCCTCACAGCGCCAGCTTGACGTCGCAGAGGCCGTACTCGACGGGATCGGCCTTCACCTCGAAGCCGAGCTTCCGGCACATGTCCAGCATCACGATGTTCTCGGTCAGCACCTGGCCGGAAATCGCCTTCAGCCCTTCCGATTTCGCGTATTCGATCAGAAGCTGCATCAGCGCCCAGCCGAGCCCCTTGCCCTTCAGATCGGTGCGCAGCAGGATGGCATATTCCCCGCTTTCATAGATCGAGTCGGAATGAATCCGCACCACGCCGAGGATTTCTTGCGTGCTTTCGTCGACCGCCACGAAGGCCATCGCGCGCGCATAGTCGAGCTGGGTGAGGCGAGCGATGAACTCGTGGGAAAATTCCTTGATCGGCGCGAAGAAGCGCAGCCGCAAATCCTCAGCCGTGACATGCCGCAGCAATTCGTGGATCTGCGGCTCGTCTTCGGGGCGGATCGGCCGCGCGAAGATGCGTCGCCCGTCGATCGGTTGCCCGTCCCGGTCCGCAAGCTGCCGCTGCCATCGTGACGGATAGGGCCTGACCGCAAAGTTGCTGAGCCCGGGGCCTGCGAATTTGCGCGGCACGATGCCGACTGCGACGCGCGCGTCGACCACGAGCACGCCGGCCTCGTCCGCCAGGAGCGGATTGATGTCGAGCTCCCTGATCTCGGGAAGATCCGCCGCCATCTGCGCGAGCTTGACCAGCACCGTCGCCACCGCATCGGGCTTCACCGCCGGCACGTCGCGATAGGCGCGCAACAGCCGCGACACCCGCGTGCGCTCGATCAATTCGCGCGCCAGTCGCATGTCGAGCGGCGGCAGCGCCAGGGCCTTGTCGTTGATGATCTCGACCGCAACGCCGCCGCGGCCGAACACGACCACGGTGCCGAAGGTCGGATCGTCGGCAAGGCCGAGAATGAGCTCGCGCACCTTCGGCCGCACGATCATCGCCTGCACGATGACGCCATCAATTCGCGCTTCTGGCCGCAGTGTCTTGGCGCGTCCCAGGATCTCCGCGGTCGCCGTGCGCACGGCATCGGGCGATGTGAGGTTGAGGACGACGCCGCCAATATCAGACTTGTGCACGATGTCGCGCGACATGATCTTCAGCGCCACCGTCATGCCCTGCGCGAACAGCGTGTTGGCATATTTGACCGCCTCCTCCGCATCGGCGGCGAGATAGGTCTCGACCATCGGGATGTCATAGGCCTGAAACAGCTCCTTGATCTCGATCGGGTTGAGCCAATGGCGCTGGTCCGAGATCGCGGCGGTGACGATCTTGCGCGCCGCCGCGGCATCAGGCGTGAAACTCTCCGGCATCGCCGGCGGCACCTGCGTCAATTCTTCCACCACCTCGCGGTGCCGCACCAGATGCATGAAGCCTCGCACCGCGTCGTCCTCGGTGATGTAGTTCGGAATCCTGTTGCTGCTGAAGACGTCGCTGATGGTGCCATTGGCGCCGACCCACACCGCAAGCACCGGCTTGGCCGCCCTGCCCCGCTTCTTGCGGTGCTCGGTAACGATCTTGGTCACGGTCGAAGCGATCTCGTCCGGCGCGGCGATCGCGGTCTGCACATTCATGACCAGGACCGCGTCATTACCGGGATCGGCGAGCAGCGCCTCGAGTGCCACGGCGTAACGCGAAGCCCCGGCATCGCCGACGATGTCGACAGGGTTCGAGCCGGACCAGGTCGGCGGCAGGGCCGCATCGAGCTGCGCGTGAATGTTTGGCGTGATCGTCGCCGGAATTCCACCGAGCTCGACCAGCCGGTCGATCGCGAGCACGCCGAGGCCGCCGCCATTGGTGAGCAGCGCAAGCCGCTTGCCGGGCGGCGAGGCCACGCGCGCCAGCGTCTCGGCGCAGTCGAACAATTCGCGCAGGTCGGAGACCCTGAGCATGCCGGCGCGGCGAAACGCGGCATCATAGACCGCATCCGAGCCGGCAAGCGCGCCGGTATGGGTGGCGGCCGCCTTCGCGCCTTGCGCCATGCGGCCGGACTTGACCACGACGACCGGCTTGATCCTCGCCGCGGCGCGCGCCGCGGACATGAACTTGCGCGCGTCCTTGATCGACTCGACATAGAGCAGGATGGCGTGCGTTGCGCCGTCGAGTGCGAAATAATCCAGGAGATCGGCGATATCGACGTCGAGCTGGTCGCCGATCGAGACGATGCCGGAAAATCCGACCACGCGCTGCGCGGCCCAGTCCACCATGCCGGCCGCGATCGCGCCCGATTGCGAGATCAGCGCCAGGTTGCCGGGCGCCGGCAGATGCGTGGAGAAGCTGGCATTGAGGCCGACGCTAGGCGCCATGATGCCGATGCAATTGGGGCCGATCAGCCGCATGCGATGCTTTCGCGCCGCCTGTTCGGTGGCCTCCGCCAGCGAGCCTGGACCGTGGCCCAATCCGGCGGTGATGATCACGGCGCCGATCGCGCCGCGCTGTCCGGCGTCGTCGACGATCCCGGGCACGGCGGCAGCCGGCGCCGTGATCACGACGAGCTCTGGCACGAACGGCAATTCGGCGATGCTGCCGACCGTGGCGACGCCGGCAATCTCGCCATGGCGCGAATTGACCACACCGAACTGGCCCTTGAACTTGCCGCCGGAAATATTCTGGACGATGGCGCGGCCGACCGAGCCCTCGCGCGGACTGGCTCCGACGAGCGCGACCGAGCGCGGCGACAGCAGGTGATTCAATCTGTAAGTGGACATTGCTCTGCTTCCGGACTTTCGGCTGGCACTGGCAGTGCCGAGATTGCGTGGCGATGGCGCTCCGATGCGACACCGTAACCAGCCATGGTGGCCGGCCCATGACGAATAGTTCCTGTTTCAGAGCTGGCCTTGCGCTTGCTCAATTCGACCCCGCCGAAGGCGTTGACCTGCCTCAAACACCGCACCTACAGTGCAACTAGGCTGCGACTATCAACCGCATCAAACGGGAACAAACCCATGCGCGCCCATCAGATCATGACCCGCCCGGTCATTTCAGTCACGCCGGAAACACCCATCGTCGATGCAGCCAACCTGATGCTGCAGCGGCATATCAGTGGACTACCGGTCGTCGCCGCCGGCAAGCTGGTCGGCGTCATCTCGGAAGGCGACTTCCTGCGTCGCGGCGAGATCGGAACCCAGCGCAAGTACGGCCGGTTCCTGAAATTCCTGCTCGGCCCCGGCCCGGCCGCCACCGAGTTCGTTCGCGAGCAGGGCCGCAGGGTCGCCGAGATCATGACCTCGGACCCGATCACGGTCACCGAGGAGACGCCGCTCGATACGATCGTCGCGCTGATGGAGAAGCATCACATCAAGCGCCTGCCGGTCGTTCGCGGTGACGAGCTCGTCGGCATCGTGTCACGGTCCAACCTCTTGCAGGCGGTGGCAAGCCTTGCCCGCGACGTCCCCGATCCGACCGCCGACGATGACCACATCCGTGACCGCATCATCGCTGCGCTGGAGGAAGCGGATTGGTGCCCGTTCGGCCTCAGCGTCGTCGTCCGCGACGGCATTGTGCACTTAAGCGGCGTCATCACCGACGAGCGCAGCCGCCAGGCCGTCGTCGTCGCCACCGAGAACGTCGCCGGCGTGAAGAAGGTCCACGACCATCTCTGCTGGGTCGAGCCGATGTCCGGATTCTACCTGCCTTCGCCTGACGACAGGGAGTGGGCGAAGACGGGCTAGAGGCACGGCCCCGTTACAGCGTGATGACCATAGCGTTTTCGAGCGAAGTGGATACCGGTTCGCGTGAAGAAAACGCGTCAAAACAAGAAATCTAGAGCTTCGGTTCTGATCCAATCAGAACCGAAGCTCTAGGCCGTGTGGACTCTTGGGATTCTCAAATCAGATTGAACGTGATTCAAGGCTTTCTTTTAGGAGGAAGCCTTGG
>NZ_JBEGDB010000500.1:0-2759 GCF_043638955.1 Bradyrhizobium sp. 31Argb
GTGTCCCCGGATTACGCTGCGCTTCATCCGGGCTACGAATGCTATTGATTGCGAACTTGTAGGGTGGGCAAAGCGCACGTGCCCACCTTTCTTGCACCGAACTTGGATGGTGGGCACGCTACGCTTTGCCCACCCTACGCATCCCCCGCTCAGTGCAGCTTCTGCAATTCTTTCAGGATTGCTTCGCCCATCTGCGTGGTCGAGGCTGATGTCGTGCCTTCGGACTTGATGTCTGCAGTACGCAATCCGCTTGCGAGCACGGCGGCGATGGCGGCATCGAGCTTGTCGGCGAGCGTGCCCAAATCGAAGGAATAGCGCAGCGCCATCCCGAACGAGGCGAGCATCGCGATCGGGTTGGCGAGGCCTTGGCCTGCGATATCCGGCGCCGAGCCGTGGACCGGTTCATACAGCGTCTTGCGCTTGCCGCTCTTCGCATCGGTCTCGCCGAGCGAGGCCGACGGCAGCATGCCGAGCGAGCCGGTGAGCATCGCCGCGATGTCGGACAGCATGTCGCCGAACAGATTGTCGGTGACGATGACGTCGAACTGCTTCGGCCATTTCACCAGCATCATGCCGCCGGAATCGGCGAGCTGATGCTCGAGCGTCACCTCGGGGTATTCGCGCTTGTGCACCTGGGTGACGACCTCGTTCCAGAGCACGCCAGACTTCATGACGTTGCGCTTCTCCATCGAGGTCACCTTGTTGCGGCGCTTCTTCGCAAGGTCGAAGGCGACGCGGGCGATGCGCTCGATCTCGTAGGTGTCATAGACCTGGGTATCGATGGCGCGCTTCTGGCCATTGCCGAGATCGGTGATGGTCTTCGGCTCGCCGAAATAGACCCCGCCGGTAAGCTCGCGCACGATCATGATATCGAGCCCCTCGACCGCCTCGCGCTTCAGGCTGGAGGCATCGGCGAGCGCCGGATAGCACACGGCGGGCCGCAGATTGGCGAACAGGCCGAGATCCTTGCGCAGCCGCAACAGGCCGGCCTCGGGCCGCACCTCATAGGGGACGCTGTCCCATTTCGGCCCGCCGACGGCACCGAAGATCACGGCATCGGCGGCTTTCGCCTTGGCCATGTCCGCTTCCGAGATTGAGACCTTGTGCGCGTCATAGGCGGCACCCCCGACCAGCCCCTCTTCGGTCTCGAAAACAGCGATACCTTCCGCCTTGAGCCAGCCGATCAGGCGCTTCACCTCCGCCATCACTTCGGGGCCGATGCCGTCGCCGGGCAGGAGCAGGAGCTTGTGGGTCGCCATGGGGTTTTCGCCTTGAGATCTAAGGAAATCCGCGCGGAGTGCTAAAGCGCTGTTGCGCGGTTGGCAAGACACCATTCCCGGAGCGCGGCCTGTGCAAGGACGGCGGGGCCTGCCACAATGCGGTCCTGCCGGAGTTCTCAGTGAAAGCCCCCGACCTTCCCTCATCTTCCGCGCACGCCGCGCGGCTGATTCTGATCCTGTCGCTGGCGCCGACCGCGGGGCTCGGCATCGGCCGTTTCGCCTATTCGCTGGTGCTGCCGGATATGCGCGAGCAGCTCGCGTGGTCCTATTCGGCGGCGGGCTTCATGAACACGATCAACGCTGCCGGCTATCTGATCGGCGCGCTGCTCGCCGCGCGGCTGATCCGGCGCTTCGGGCTGGTGGCCTCCGTGCGCTGGGGAACGCTGGCCTGCGTGGTGTCGCTCGCGCTTTGCGCCATCACCGGGAACTTCGTAGTGCTGAGCTTTGCGCGGCTGCTCGCCGGCCTTGGCGCTGCGGCCGGCTTCGTCGGCGGCGGCGCGCTTGCGGCGATGATCGCGCAGACGCGGCCCGAGCGCGCCAATTTCCTGCTCAGCCTGTTCTATGCCGGACCCGGCAGCGGCATCCTGCTGTCAGGGCTGGTGGCGCCGTTCGTGCTGCAATGGTTCGGCCCGGGCTCATGGTGGATCGTATGGTGGGCGATGACGCTGCTCGCGGCCATCATGACCATTCCGCTGTGGCTCGCATCCTTCCCGTCCGATGCCATGACCAGGCAGGAGGCCTCGGCGAAGTTCGCGATTGCGCCGGTTGTGATCTATCTCGGCGGCTATTTCCTGTTCGGCGCCGGCTATATCGCCTACATGACGTTCATGATCGCCTATGTGCGCGACGCCGGCGGCGGCGCGCTGGCGCAAAGCGCATTCTGGAGCTTGATCGGGCTGAGCGCTTTCGTGACACCGTGGGTGTGGCGAGGCGTGCTTGGTCTCAACCGCGGCGGGCTTGCCACCACGATCATCCTCGGCGTCAACGCGATCGGCGCCGGACTGCCGATTTTCGGACACTCGCCGCTGTTGCTCGCGGTCTCCGCCCTGGTGTTCGGCGTTGCCTTCTTCGCGGTGGTGGGATCGAGCCTGTCGTTCGCGCTGAACATATCGGCAGCGATGCTGGCGCTCGGCGCGGTGCTATCGGCGTTCCAGCGGAGGCTGGAAGTGAAAACATAGAGCGGTCGCGCTTTCTCCGGCAGAGGCCGTAGGGTGGGCAAAGGCGCGCTTCGCGCCGTGCCCACCATCCAGCACCGCGCTCGCGATGGTGGGCACGCTTCGCTTTGCCCGCCCTACGGCGTGCCCAAATTTTGATTCAGTCGTCAAACAGCGGAGAGGATGTGAGTCCACGTTCTCGCGGCGCTTTGCGCCCGAGGTTTGCGTCGCTGTTACCCTCTGAAAATGTAGAGGGCGCAGGGAAAGCCGGGTGCCGGTTGCACCCATGGGTCCCGTGCAACAAAAAGCACGGGGGTAGGACCAC
>NZ_JBEGDB010000501.1:0-2750 GCF_043638955.1 Bradyrhizobium sp. 31Argb
CGTGACGAAACAATCCACGAGATCTTCCTAGCCGACCAGATCAGCCCTCAGTGCGTGGTCGCCGGATGACGCTCACGCGGCTTCGCGGCCACGAGGCCACGAGGAGCATGTTGATCCTGACGATCCTCGACAATGTTCAGGGCAAGGCGTTCGTCTACAAATACGATCATGGCGCCTGGCGGGCTACGCCGATCCCGCTCCCGGAGAATGCGAGCGTCAGCCTGAACGCCGCTTCCGATGCGCAGCGATCCCGCCGATCTCTACGACGATCTGCAGCGCATCGCGGTGATGCTGTTTCCCGCCGAAAGCCGCGGCGATCCGTTCTGGTTCGAGGCGGCTCGTTCATCCTTTGTGGCGATTGGCGGCTATGTCGCGGAAACGCCGAGCTTACCATTGACGATCGGCGAGATCCTGCGCCAGCTGTCGGCAACCCAGGATCTCAAGACCCACTTCGGCAAAATCATCGCCAACCGCAAGGCGGGCCCTTCCCCGCTGTCGCGGCACTGTATCACGGCGCTGAACGATTTTCTCGCCGCCTCCGAGAACACCTTGAATTCGGTGCGCAAAACCGTGACCGCGCGGCTCGGTCTCTGGCTTAATCCCCGCATCGATGCCGCAACCTCGAATACTGATTTCGACCTGCAGCAGCTGAGGCGGCGGCCGATGTCGATCTATCTTGGGGTGACACCTGACAATCTCGACCGCATGGCGCCGTTACTAAACTTGTTTTTCCAGCAGGTGGTCGACCTCAACACCCGCGAACTACCCGAACAAAACCCCACACTCACGCGAAAGGTGCTGCTCTTGCTGGACGAATTTCCGGCCCTGGGCAATGTCAATGTGCTAGCAAAATCGGTCGCCTTTGTCGCCGGATACGGCATCCGCCTCCTCACCGTAGTCCAGAGCCCGGCGCAGCTGCGTGCGATCTATGGGATCGACGCCGCGCGCAACTTCATGACCAACCACGCCATCGAGGTCCTGTTTGCCCCGAAGGAGCAGGACGTCGCGAATGAGCTCTCGGAGCGCATCGGCTACGAGACCGTGAACGCACGCAGTCGCAGCGGGCCAAAAGGGCTGGCGATGCGCGCGACCAGCGAGACGGTATCCGAACATCGTCGCGCCCTAATGCTTCCGCAAGAGCTGAAACTTCTTCCGAAATCCAAGGCCTTCATTCTTGGCATCGGCATTCCACCTATCATCGCCGACAAAATCATCTATTACGAAGACAAGTCTTTTCTGGAGCGCTTGCTGCCGGCGCCTGTCCCGCAGATGCCCAAAGGGCGTTCAAATGCACTGCTCGACGCCGAGATCAAGGAGCTGCGCTCCGAGATTGCCGAGCTGCGCGCGGTATTCCGGGCGCGGCCCATGACCGACGAGGAGGTGGCCGACCCCCCAACGATCCCCTCGAATGCCTCGTTCGACTTTGGGGACGTGGATGTCGACCTCGAAGGTCTGTCCGAAGACGACATGAAAGCTTGGACCCTGAACTACATCGACGCCCAGGCCATCCGGCCGGCGCGACGGTCTGACCGCAAGAAAAACGAGCCGCAGCATGAACGACACACATGAGGACAGCGGGGATTTCAGTCTCGAACGGCAACATCGCGCCCGGCGCAGTTCCAACGGAGACAAGGGGCACGGCGGCTCCGCAGCCAAGTCGGCCGCGACCGACACGCCTTCCTCCGCGACGGTCACGGACAACGCGTTCCCGGATCGTATCCGCCGCAAATACTACGTGGTGGCCAATACATCCGGAAGGGACGGGCCAGACAGCGAAGCCCCGGCTCTACGCCGACGCACACGGCGAGTACCTCGCGTTCAAGGTCACAGAAGATCGCCTGATCACCCGGCTGGCCGCGGCTGACGTGATCCGCGACATGGTCAGCGTGGCACAACATCGGCAGTGGGAGGCACTTCACGTCCGCGGCTCCATGGAGTTCCGGCGCGAGGTCTGGCTCGAGGCTGGCGCGCGCGGAGTAGAGGTGCAGGGCTATCAACCAAACGACCTTGATCGGCAGGCGCTCGCCGATCGTCGAGAGGTCTGGGATCGAGCGCACGCCCGGAGCCACGATGAAGAGGCTCGCTCAGCCTCCGACAGGAACCGCCGCGCCGATCAGCTCGACTATGACAAAGGCCTATCGGGACGTCTGGTCGAGGTCGGTCGCGCACCCTACCGCAACCGCACGAATGAGACATCCACCTATGTGACCATCGAGCTCGAAGATGGTCGGCATCATCAGGCGTGGGGCGTCGGTCTTGATAAGGCGGCGGGGGATAGCAGCGCAAAGCCTTTGGACCATGTCCAAGTGCGTAGGGACGGCGTCGAACGCGTCGCAAAGCGGATCGAGGTGATCGACGCTGCCAGCGGGGTCGCTGCCGTCGAGCGGCGGCAGGTGGCCCGCAATCACTGGCGGGTGACCGCGGAGAGGTTTCGTGCAGCCGACCGACGTGCGGCCGCACGTGATCCAGATTTGGTGGCGGCACAATCGCAACTTGTCGTAGTCGAGAACTCCTCCAGCGCGCATTCCAAAGGACGAGCACACGCGTCAGAAACTCACCGAGGCAGTCAAGGAGCGCATAGCCCAACACCTCGAAAATGGGCATTCCTTTGGCAAAGCGACAGTGTTGGAGCCTGTTCGGGAGCATCATCAGTCGATACGAGATGGCCAGACCCGCCTAGGCCGTGTGGACAGTTACCTTATCCAGAGCAGAGTGGCGGCAATGGCGACGACGGCGAAGTAGTTTCGCGC
>NZ_JBEGDB010000502.1:0-2741 GCF_043638955.1 Bradyrhizobium sp. 31Argb
GTTCTGCGAGGTGGTCGACTTGCCGATGCCACCCTTGCCGTAGAACGCGATTTGTCTCAGTGAAGACATGTTGCTCTGCATCAACCGATTTGCCAAAGTTTGCGCGCTGGCTCGCGCGCCAGCTTTGTTTCTCTCTCAGAAACGAGGCACACGGGTTCAAGGGAAGGAGAGCATCGCTCGTCTTGCGCGTCTGCGTGCACTCAGCCCTCACTCAGTGTTGCTGCATCGTAATAGCAACCCCCGTGCCAAGGCTGTCCACGCTCTTTAAGCTTCTGATTTCGCGTTGAAAAACCAGCGAGCCCGCGGATGACACCAGGTGTTTTGAAGGTGACAGCAATTGTGCCGCTGTCAGAAGCCGAACAAGGATCGCAAGCATCAAACGGGCAAAAGCCGGCTTGGCGCGGGCCCTTTCGATGCGTTCATGCGTGGAACGGAAATTGCTAATTTCTCATACAAGCCGCTTGGAGAGCGATAATGCAGATGGGCGTCGAAACCTCGAAGGCGGAAGACCAGCGACCGGTCTTCGTGGTCGATGATGACGAAATCACCCGGGTGGCTTTGCAGCTTATGCTGCACGATGAGATCGAAACGCACGAGCTTGCAACGCCTGAAGAGGCTTTTGTCAGGGGCGTCGATTGGTTGAAGCCCGATCTGGTGCTGCTCGGCGCCTCCTTTTTCAAACAAAAGGGGCCGCCGTTGATCGGCCAATTGGCGGCCCATTTTTCCGAGGTGCGGATCCTGATCGTCTGCGAGAAATCCGACGAGGCCACCGCGGCCGAAGGCATCAAGGCGGGCGCGCACGGCGTGCTTATCAAGCCTCTCACCTTGGAAGCCGTCCGCAAGAAGGTCGATGGTATTCTCGAACGCGGCGCCACCGCGCCCATCGTGCAGCTCAGGGTGCTGAATTAGGCCACGCCATGGCGACGATCATTTTCTATCAAAAACCCGGCTGCGCCACCAACGCGCGCCAGATGCAGGCGCTGAAGGCCGCGGGCCACCACGTGATTGCCAAGGATATCTTGAAGGAGCCGTGGCGCGCGGAGCAACTGCGCCAGTTCTTCGGCAATACGCCGGTCGGATCCTGGTTCAACCGCGCCGCGCCCCGTATCAAGTCAGGCCAAATCAATCCCGACATAAGCGACGCGGCGAGCGCACTCGCGCTGATGCTGAGCGATCCGCTCCAGATAAGGCGCCCGCTGATCAACGCCGACGGCGCAAGATGCGCAGGATTCGATCATGAGCCCGTGCTGTCGCTGCTTGGGCGGAGCATGCAGGACGATCTCGAGCGATGCTCGAGCGAGGCAGCCGGAGGGTACTGCCGGAGCGGGTGAGCTACGCTACTCGCTAGTTTAACGAGAGGCGAAGAAAGCGGAGTTTCCCCGCTCCCCTTTCTTCGGGCGCGGCAGCAGGCTCGCTGAAGACGATCGGGGCTCTACACGCGCGTCTATAATTTTAATTAGGGTTGATGAAAAAGCCCCAAGGTGCAGCCCGCCAATGCGGTCATCGCGGCGGAGCCGGCACATTCGCCGATGCTGAATTGCGCGTGAAAGCCGGACATCAGTGGACGCTTCGCTGCACGTTCCAGTTCGACCGCATCGACATTCGTAGTGACATCGATCAAGCCGAGCGAGGCGCCGAAGGGCTGTTTCATGTCGCCCCACAACAAATTGGCGGGGCGGCCGGACGCCATGGAGGACGTGCCGAGTCCGTCCCTACAGCACCGCCCCGCCTGCGACCGGTGATGGTGCCCCGAATGAAGCAAGCGATGTGCCGATTTTGAAAGTTGGCTACAGTCGCTTCGTACTGGGTGTGTGTAGCGTCATGTGGTGGATTTTGGTCTCAAAGCCGACAAAACGACCCGCTCTAGTTCAGTGCGCCCGAAAGCTCCGCCAAGCGGTGTCACTATCAGCGGTGTGTGATCACGTCGGGGTTGTCGACCACCATGTCGAGCAGCGTGTCCTCGACCATGCGGCAATCCACGCCCTTGATCCGGACGCGGCGAGCATCGCCGTGCCGGAATACAACCCAATCGCCGGCCTTGACATCCTGGCCGTGGAAATAGGTGCCGGTCTGCGGCTCATGCTTGAAGGCGGTCTTGCCCTTCTTGAGCACCAGGCCGACGGTGTCCTGCCAGACTGATTCCTTGATCGCGCCGGTCGACAGGATGAGCCCGCCATCGATCTTCTCCGGCTCGATGTAGATGCTGACCCCTTTGTTGTTCAGCAGCTCGATGGTGCACAGATCGCCAACGAGCTTCATCAGCTCGGCCCTTCTCGTCCTCCGAATTGGAACGGCGTTCCAATGTCGAAACACGTACCATCCCTCTCCTCCTGGTCTTTCAGGATGTCTTCCAGCGTCTAAGCGAGCAGGTGCGCAGCGGCGGCGGGCGCCTTTACCCCACATTGCGCTGATACTGGCGCCCATCTGTGAGCTTGCCGGACGTGATGGCGTCGATCGCCTTCTTATTTAGCTCATCAAGCTTAGCCTTCGGCGTTCGGCTAGATTGGTATCGATGATGACGCTCATTTACGGCCCGCCCACTCGTTTCCGAGCCAATTACAGGAGCGCCATGCGAGTCAGCGGCCATCTGACAAAGAAATGGCCGCCTGCGTTGCCACAAGCGGCCGAAGTCTAGGGAGGAAACGCCCAAGGAGGGCAGGACGCAGCCTAGCATTACAGTTGTAATTGACTGAGGATTCTGAATCCATGGGCAACCATGATTCGAAGATCGTGGACGCAGG
>NZ_JBEGDB010000503.1:0-2720 GCF_043638955.1 Bradyrhizobium sp. 31Argb
TAGAAAGGGATCAGGAGCGGTCAGTTTCCAACTAACAAACCGGTTCAAGCGGTCCCGCTCCGCGGGTCCATTTCAGGGGTCAACATGGCTGATTTGCTCTTCGTGGCTCGACGGGTGGTCAGCGCCTCTTCAGCCTGCCGGAGTTCGCGCAGCGCTCTTTCCCATCGCCGCTCCAGCTCAGCGGCGATGAGGCGATTGTCAGGATCGACCCGATTATACTGTCGTTCGGCCAGGAGTGCCTGGTAGCGCAGTCGCTCAACCTGCTGCTCTTCGGCGCGATCAAGCGCTTCGTCGGTCTGCAGCCACGCATTGAGCGCACGCTTCCAGGCCTCCACCTCAGCGGGAGCGATCGCTGCAAAGAATGCAGCCACCACCTGTGCGTCGATTGGATCGGCGGGAAGATACTGGCATAGCGTCTTGCCTTGGTGGTTCAACAGGGAATTGCAGACGTAGCGAGGCCCGCCCTTGTATTGTATCGACATCTTGTGGCCGCACCGGCCGCACCAGGTGATGCCCTGCAAGATAGCGGCCCCCTCTCGGGGCACGCCACGCGTTTGATTGCGTTGGTATTCGGCATGGTTATCGTGCAACATGGCCTGGATCCGCTCAAAGCCATCCCAATCGATGTATGCAGGATAGCGGCCCTTTACTACTACCTTCCACTCTGCCATTGGGCAGCGGGCCGTCTTCAGTTTACCACTTGCATAGGTCGTGCGGCAGGACTTGGTACGGCCATAGACGAAAGCGCCAGCATAGGCCGGATTCCTCAAAATTCCGGAAATCATGCTGGCTGACGGTGTCCGCCACGCAATGTCGCCGAACCGGTCCCGCCGCGGTATCCAGCCAAGGTGATGCCATCATTGCCGCGATCGGATCGCGCCAACTTGTTATAGGCGGCGTAGCCATCCACCTGCAGGATGCCGCGATAACCACTGAGATGCCGGGCCGCGCATTCGCCGGCGCGGCGGTCTTCGAAGCGATAAGCCACCATCGGCGGACCGCTGCCGCCAAAGGTTCGATCATCTCGGGCATAGGCCCATAAGTAGGCCGTCTTTGTCGATCCGGAGCCGGGAGCCAGGGTCGGCAAGGTGGTTTCGTCGGCAAAGACCCGTTCGGCCTTCTTGACCTCGCTGAAGATGTAGTCGGCCACGATCTCGAGCTCGAAGCCGAGCTTGCCCATCCATTGCGCCAACTGGCGGTCCAGCTCGACCTGGTCGCGGGCGTAGATAGCCTCCTGTCGGTAGAGCGGCTGGCCATCGGCATATTTGGCGACGGCGATCTGGGCCAGAAGCGCTTCGGTCGGAATGCCACCTTCGATGATGTGAGCTGGGGCGGGCGCCTGGATCACGCCGTCCCCGTTCTTGAAGGCATACTTGGGACGGCGCGTGACGATCACCCGGAACTTCGCCGGCACCACATCCAGGCGCTCCGAGACGTCCTCGCCGATCAGCACCTTCTGCTTGCCGGCATGCTCAGCCAGCGCTTCCGGCTCAATGACGGTTTCGATCCGTTCCAGATGCGGCGCAAAGCCCTTGCGCCGGCGCGGTGCGCGCTTGCCATCCGCCTGCGCACGGCCCTTGCTGACCTGGGCCTTGATCGCAGCGATGCCGGTCTCGATCTCCTCGAAGACGAAGGCCTGCTGTTCATCGTCGCCGTTCGCCAATCCGAGCTTTTCCGATCGCCGGCCGAACCGGGCGCGGTCGAAGGACCTTCAGGATCTGCGTCAACCGCTCGATGCGCGCATCGGCATCGGCGTTG
This sequence comes from Bradyrhizobium sp. 31Argb, assembly GCF_043638955.1. NCBI lineage: Bacteria > Pseudomonadati > Pseudomonadota > Alphaproteobacteria > Hyphomicrobiales > Nitrobacteraceae > Bradyrhizobium > Bradyrhizobium sp. 31Argb. The sequence continues at coordinate 1,759 of NZ_JBEGDB010000503.1, forward strand.
CGGGCCTTGAGATCGGCGACTTCGCTCGCCAGAGCATCGGCGCGGGCCGCTTTCTCGGCCATGGCAAGCACCATGGCCTTCAGCGTCTCTACGTCATTCGGGAGGCTGAGATCGGGCGGCGTCATTGACCCGACCAGAGCACATTTTGCTCTTTTTCTCTTGCCCTTTCAGCTCACTGATTCACTTCGCCGCAGTGCTTTTGCCCAACAATCTCCGGCGGCTTGACCGGCACAGCCCGGACCCGCTTCCAGTCCCCATCAACTGCGCGGAGGTGAGCTGCACCCGATGATGCCCGATCCGCGGCCAGCAGAACTTCGCCTTTTCGAGACGTTTCAAATAGAGGCACACGCCGGAGCCATCCCACCATACGATCTTGATTCGGTTGGCTCTTTTGGCCCGGAAGACATAAAGCGCCCCGTCGAACGGATCGCCGGCATCGCGCACAAGCGCAACAAGGCCATCGATACCCTTGCGGAAGTCGACGGGATGGCTGGCGAGGAACACCTTCACACCAGAGGGGATCATGCCGATCGGACCGCCCGGATCACCCGCTGCAAGTGTGCCTCGTCGACATCGACGCCGGCGCGCACGACCACCTCGCCAATGGCAATCTCGATCACTGCGTCTGACATGCACGCCACCGCGGCTTCGCGACTCGAGGGCCGCGACAGGTAGGTTCGTTCGGCCCGAGCATCGCGACGCCAGGCAAAGAGCTGCGAGGGGTGAATGCCGATCCGATGGGCGATCCCCGACACACTCGCGCCAGGCTCCTGCGCCTCTGCCACAACTTGCGCTTTGAACTCGTCCAACCAGCGTCGGCGAAGCTGTCGCGGCGCCCCCTCAAGACGCTTGGCGACGGCTTCAATCATATGGAAGGTTCTAGTGGCTCTGCACAGTGATTTTGACGTGTTGGGTGGGCTGTCAAATTAGCTCCGGCAGGTCTTTCGGATCCACGAGGACCT